>CAZKPI010000294.1:465-6250 GCA_964554555.1 uncultured bacterium | reverse complement strand
CCGCCCGCCCGCTGGCCCGCCCGCGTCATCACCGCCGACGCCCCCACGGCCTGCCGCCGCTTCCTGGACCGCCAGCGCGGGACGACCGGCGTTCGGGGCGCCATCGGCGGCACCGCCCCCCTGCTCGATCTGTTCCATGCCGGGGCCGGATACCCCGCCCCCCGGCGGCTCCTCGCCATGACCGACGGGGTGGCCGGCGCCGTTCTCGGCGAGATGAGCCAATCCGGCAGGACCCTCGAGGAGTCCCTGCAGGAGATCCAGTGGCGGGATCTCGCCCCCGGCAACGCCACCCGCCACCTCCACGGACTGGTCGCCCGCGACCGGCTGGTGCTCCTCGGATCCCTGGTGTTCGGCGTCACCCTCGATCCCGAGAAGGTTTACACCGAGGGGTTCGGGCAGGTGAGCCCGCGTGACCTCGCCCTGGCCCGCACCCTCGAGGCGACCATCCGTCTGCTGGGCGTGGTCGAGGCCGCCGAGGGGGGGATGGCGGCCTGGGTGCGCCCCGTCCTCATTCCCTCCCGCTACCTGCTGGCCCAGGTCCGGGGCGGGTCCGAGGCGGCCTACCTGCAGTTGGCCGACCAGACCTCGCTGTTCTTCTCCGGCCCGGGAACCACCCCGGCCGTCGTCCTGCGCGGGATGGTCCGCGACTGGCGCGATTTGCTCGCCGCCGGCGGCGGGCCCCTGCGCGGCGAGGATTCACGGGAAACCACGACCCCCGCCGAGCCGCCTGCCACCTTCTACCTGCGGTTCGCCCTGACCGGGTTCGACCTGACCGTGTCCCAGGTCCTGAACGTTCTGGCCGAGAAGGGGATCGGCATCGGCTCGTTGTTCCAGCCGAAGCCCGAGGCGGACCACAGCCAGGAGACCGAGCTGGTGGTGTTCACCCGGCCGGTGGCCGAGAAGACCCTGCAGGACGCCCTGCGGCTGGTGCGGGAGCGGGTCCGGCTGGCCAGCCTGAAGACCTGTCTGCGGTCGGAAGGGTAGGCGGCGGCCCTCCCATGACCGGTCCTTCCCTCTTCCAGCCGGGCGAAGTGCTCGTCCAGAAATTCGGGGGCTCCTCGATGGCCACCCCCGAGCGCATCCTCAAGGTGGCCGAACGGGTCGCGGAACAGGTCCGCGCCGGCCGCCGGGTGGTGCTCGTCGTCTCGGCGATGGGCGACACCACCGACGACCTGCTCGATCTGATGGGCAAGGTAAACCCCGATCCCGCCCCCCGCGAGCTTGACCAGCTGGCGGCCACCGGCGAGATCGTCAGTGTTTCGATCACTGCGGCCGCCCTCCAGCGCGTCGGCATTCCCGCCCGCTCCTACATCGCCCCCACCCTCGGCATCCGGACCGACGACCGGTTCGGCCAGGCCGAAATCCAGGCGTTCGAACGCCTTCCCGAGCTGGCCGCCTTCGTGCGGACGGGCGGGGTGGCGGTGGTGGCCGGCTACCAGGGTCTGACCCCCGCCGGCGACCTGACCACCCTGGGCCGCGGCGGCTCGGACATCACCGCGGTGGCCCTGGCCCGCGACCTCGGCCAGAAGCTTTGCGAGAAATACACCGACGAGGACGGCGTCTACTCGGCCGATCCCCGGCTCATCCCGACCGCGCGCAAGGTCTGGCACCTCGACTACGCCGAGATGGAGACCCTGGCCCGGCACGGAAACGGCATCCTCCACCCGCGGGCCATCGCCTACGCCCGCGAGGCGGCCATCCGCATCCACGTGCGCTCGAGCTTCACCCGCGAGGAGGGCAGTGTCGTGGGGCCGGACGGCGATCCCGCGCACCGGGTGAAGAGCCTGGCGGTCGACCGCAAGCAGGCGGTCATGGCCATCGAGGGTATCCGGTGGGGGGCGGAACGGGCGGCGTCGGGCGGCGGGGCGGGGCCCGCGGCCGCTGGGGCGGGGCCGGTCGCTGACGGTCCCGACCGGTGGGTGCGGAGCCTTCCCTTCCCCGTCACCGCGTGGGAATGGCGAAGTTTCGACGGGTTGCGGGGCAGTCTGCGGGTGGGCTTCCGGCTTGCCGACTCCTTTGACGCGATCCCCCGGCTCTGGGAACTGGCCGCCGGCGTGGCCGCCGAGGAGGTCACCTTCCACGCCAATCTGTCGGTCATCTCCATCGTCGGCTGTGGCCTGGCCGCCCAGCCCGGCCTGGCCGACCGGATCCTCGCGTCCTTGCCTGACACGGGTATCCAGCCGGTGCTGATCGACCGCCAGGGCCTGCGCCTGACGGTGGCGGTGCCGCGGGAGACCGCCACCGGGGCGCTCGCTTCCCTCCACCAGGCGGTCATTGCCCTGTGACCCCGGGGGGCGACGCCGGCGGTGGGTATTTTCCCCTCTCTGGCCGATAGGAGAGATAAGGCCTTCCGCGCGAAGGTCCATCCAATGTTTGGGGCAGACAGGTCCGAAAACATGAGGCAGACAGCATTTCGCCCCCGGGCGTGGCGGGCATTCGCCGCGGTCGCCGGCTGTCTGCTGACCGCCCTGGCCGCCTGGGGGTTCGACGTTCCCGAGATCGACACCCAGAAGTTTCCCGTCGAGATCCACGGCGACTACCTCGAATATCGCACCAAGGCCAACCAGGTGGTGACCAAGGGGCGGGCGTTCATCTCCTACAAGGACCTGCGGCTGTCGGCCGACACGATCCAGGCGAACACGAAAAGCGAGGACATCTTCGCCCACGGGTCGGTCGATTTCTGGAAGGGCTACGACCAGACCAAGGGCGATTTCATGGTCTACAACATGAAGACCGGCAAGGGCTGGATGCGCGACGCCACCATCCGCCGGAACCGCAACTTCTTCCAGGCCAAGGACGTCTACGTCAGCCCGTCGTACAGCCTGGCGCACGACATCATGCAGACCACCTGCGACGACCAGGAGCATCCGCACTACCGCATCCAGGCGAAGAGCATCGAGATCATCCCGGGCCACGAGATGACCATGGAAGGCCTGGCCCTCAAGTGGAAGGGGAAGACGCTCTACCGCAAGGGCATCGACCGGTCGAGCCTGTTCGAGAAGGACAAGCGGTTCTTCAACACGCGCCAGGGCATGTCGGCCATCGACGGGGTGTATTTCAAGTTCGGTTCCGACCTCGAGGTGACCCCGCAGTTGAAGGGCCGGTTCGGCCTCGACTGGTTCGAGAAGCGCGGCACGGGCACCAGTTTCAGCGGCACCTACACCAGTCCTGACGGCGGCAACGGGTCGATCAACATCTACAACCTCGACGAATCGAAGCGGAACCACAAGAACCTGCAGGTGAGCCTGTCGAACAACTACCGGTTCGCCCGCGGCGACACCCTGGCGACCAACCTGTCCTATACGGGCGACCAGGTCGGCGGTCAGGCCGAGAACAAGGACCTGAACGTCCAGATGAACCTCAACCCCGTCCTGCGGATGATGAACATGAACGTCACGGCCAGCAAGTTCTTCGACCTCGACGGCGACAGCTACAATCTCGACAACGGCTACCAGATCCTCAACCGTCTGCCCGAGATCAACATGAGCTTCCCCGCCTACACCTTCCCGGTGGTGCCGTTGAGCATGAACGTCACCGGCATGTTCGGCCGGTACGAGGAAGGGACGCTGGAGACCAAGAAGAACACCGAGAAGAAGGACCTGCGCTCGAACTTCTCGGTGCCGACCGTCAAGGTCAACCGGCGGTTCGAATTCACCCCCGCCTACAACCTGCAGAAAAGCTGGTACAGCGAGGGGGTGGAGCGGGAAAACGGCACCACCATGGTGCGGGCCAGCCACAAGTTCTCGCCGATGACCGACCTGGAGTTCAACTACAACCTGTCGACCCAGAAGGGGAAATCGCCCTTCCGGTTCGACTCGTTCTCCAGGACCGACGTCCTGTCCTTCCGGTTGCGGGTGGCCACCAGCACCTGGACCTTCAACCCGGTCAACTTCAACTACAACCGCACGGCCCAGCGCCTGGAGCAGGTCTACTGGGACTTCTCGAAGCGGTCGGCCCCGGACGCCTACCGCACCTGGGAATTCTTCATCCGGCGCGACTACGTTCCCGACCCGGTCTCGTTCACCTCGATGAGCATGACCCGCCTGACCCCCGGCAACCTGAACATGCGCTACCGGCTGGCCAGCGCCCTGTGGTCGTTCGACACCAGCATCACGTATCCCCATGAGTACCGGCGGGTGACCAACACCTCGCTGAACTACCGGACCGTGATCAGGCCGCTCTGGCAGATCGGCACCAACGCCAACTTCAACCACCTGACCGGCCAGCTGACGCCGTTCTCGCTGAGCCTCATCCGCGACCTCCACTGCTGGGAGGCCAAGGCGGAATACAACCGCGAGCGCAAGGAGTTCTGGATCGAGTTCTACCTGAAGGCCTACCCCGAGGACACCGGCCGCTTCCGCTACGGGGCTGACACCAAGCGGCTCGAGGCCAAGCTGGCCGCCTACGACCAGATGACCCAGCGGTACGAACAGTTCCGGGGCCAGTAGCCTGCCGCCGGCGGTCCGCCCGCGAAGGCGCGGCGGCGGCAACGGGGACCGGGGAAAACGGAAGCGGCCCGCGCGGCGGGGTGGATTCCGCTCTTGAATCGCCTTCCCCCCCTGTGTATCATGGGGCCATTCTCATCCCCGGGAGAGCCGAAATGAAGGTATTTGCCGGGTCGGACCATGCCGGCCTGCCGTTGAAGAAGAAACTGCTCGCCCTGCTTTCCCAGCTTGGACACGACGCCCGGGACCTGGGCACCCACCAGGAAACCTCCTGTGATTATCCCGACTTCGCCCACGCGGTGGCCGAACAGGTGCTGGCCGAGCCCGGAACCGCCGGCCTGCTGGTCTGCGGGTCGGGCATCGGAATGTCCATCGCCGCCAACCGGCATGCCGGCATCCGGGCCGCCCTCTGCCATGATCCGCTGGAGGCGCGCCTGTGCCGTGAGCACAACGATGCCAACGTCCTGGTGCTGGGCGGCCGCCTGATCGGCGAGGAGATGGCCGCCGAGATCCTGCGGGTCTTCTGCGCCACCGCTTTCAGCGGCGGCCGCCACGCCGGCCGGATCAAGAAGATCGAACCCCACCGCTGATCCGGGCCTGCCCGGGAAAGGAGACCAGATGGCCAGGCTGTTCGTGGCCGATCACCCGCTGGTGAAACACAAACTCACCTTCCTGCGGTCGAAGTTCACCGATGTCCACCTGTTCCGGGAACTGATGCAGGAACTGTCGATGCTGTTGGCCTACGAGGCCACCCGGGAGATCCCGGTGGAGAAGACCTTCTGCGAAACCCCGCTGATGAAGACCGAGACCGAGATGATCTCGGCCCAGCTGATCGCGCTGGTTCCCATCCTCCGGGCCGGCCTGGGCATGGTCGAGGGCCTGCTGAGCTTCATGCCCATGGCCAAGGTCGGCCACATCGGCCTTTACCGCGACCATGACACCCTCCAGCCGGTCCAGTACTACTGCAAACTGCCCGCCAACATTGCCGGCATGGAGGTCTTCGTCCTCGATCCGATGCTGGCGACCGGCGGCTCGGTGGCCAAGGCCATCGAGATCGTCAAACAGACCGGGGCGAAGCGGATCCGCTTCCTGAGCGTGGTTTCCAGCCCCGAAGGGATCGCCTTCCTGCAGAAGAGCCATCCCGACGTGTCGATCTTCACCTGCGTCGTCGACCAGGGGTTGAATGAGCACGGCTACATCCTGCCCGGACTGGGCGACGCGGGAGACCGTCTCTATGGCACAAAATAAGCACCGGAAGGTCGTTTCCCTGCGACCCGTTGCCCCTTCCCCACCCCGCCCCCCTCCCGCCCCTCGCAGACACCGTTGCGACTGTTGAAGCT
>CAZKPI010000294.1:0-455 GCA_964554555.1 uncultured bacterium | reverse complement strand
TCGCCGGCGGGCGCTCGGCCGCGGCCCGCCCGCCGGCGCCGCGGCTCCCTCTGTCGCCGACGTCGAGGAGGGCGGTCCGGCCAGCCGCCGGCCGCGCTGGGACACCTATTTCATCCGCATCGCCCAGCTGGTGGCGACCCGGTCCACCTGCCTGCGGCGGCAGGTCGGGGCGGTCATCGTCCGCGACAAGCGCATCCTGGCCACCGGCTACAACGGGGCGCCCAACGGGGTTCCCCACTGTTTCGAACAGGCCGGCGGCTGTCTGCGCGAAGCCCGGAACATCCCGTCAGGACAGCGGCAGGAACTGTGCCGCGGGCTCCACGCCGAGCAGAACGCCATCCTGCAGGCCGCCGCGTTCGGCGTGGTGCTGAAGGGCAGTGAGCTGTACTGCACCCACCAGCCCTGCATTACCTGCGCCAAGATGCTGATCAACGCGGGCATCACCCGGGTGATCT
>CAZKPI010000293.1:0-6259 GCA_964554555.1 uncultured bacterium | reverse complement strand
CTGGCTCGCCCTGCCGGCTGTCCCCCCTGGCCCCAGGATGGCGGCGGCCCCCGATCCCTTCCTTTTCCCCTCAGGTTCCGGCGGCTTTCTGCCGATGGATTTCCTAGGACAGCATCTGCCTTGCCGGCTGAACCGAAGGACATGACGTGACCCGAGCCCCCGCCGCCCCCCGCCCCGCCCGTCGCCCGCTTCCGGCCCTGACCATGGCCCTGACCATCGTCCTGGCGCTGGCCGCGCCGGCCGCCGTGCGGGGCCAGGCCCAGGTGCGGCTGAAGGACATCGCGCGGGTGGCCGGGAGTCGCGAATACCAGGTTATCGGCTATGGGCTGGTGACCGGCCTCGACGGCACGGGCGACAAGACCCCCATGAGCCTCGAGATGGTCCGGGGCATGCTCCAGAACATGGGCATGGAGCTGGGCAAGGAGGCGGTGCAGAGCAAGAACTGCGCGGCCGTCGTCGTCACCGCCATGATCCCGCCCTACGGCAAAGCCGGCGAGACGTTCGACGTGGTGATCAGCTCCATCGGCGACAGCAAGAGCCTCCAGGGGGGTGTGCTGCTGCCCACGCTCCTGAAGGGCGGTGACGGCCAGGTCTACGCCGTCGCCCAGGGCAACGTCTCGATCGGCGGCATCCAGGCCGGGACCGGAGCGGCGGGCGCCGCCGGGGCGGGCGGGGCGGCGGCCCAGAAGAACCACCTGACGGTGGCCCGCATCCCGCACGGGGCGATCCAGGAACGCGAGGTCGGCGACGCCTTCGGCCGGGACGGCAAGTTCAACCTGGTCCTTCAGCGCAAGGACGCGGCCCTGTCGCGCCGGGTCAAGGAGGCGATCGAACGCAAGTTCGGCGACGGATGGGTGCGGCTGGCCAACCCCGGCACCGTCGAGGTCCGCATCCCCAGCAGTTTCCAGGATGATCCCGTGAGCTTTGCCGCGGCCATCGAGGACCTTCCCCTCTCGATCGAGGAACCGAACCGCGTCGTGATCAACGAGCGCACCGGCACGATCATCGTCGGGAACCGGGTCCGCATCGGCCGGGTGGTCATTTCGCAGGGCGGCCTGCGCATCGAGGTGGGGGGAACCGCGGCCGCGCCCCGCACCGGGGCCGGCGCCCAGGGCAAGGAAGCCCCGCGCGGCAGTCTGATCGCCATCAAGGGAGAGACCACGGTCGATGACCTGGTCAGCGCGCTGAACGCCGTGGGGGCCACCCCGAAGGACATCATCGCCATCTTCCAGGCCATCGATACGGCGGGTGCCCTGCACGGCGAGCTCAAGATCATGTGATCATGCCCGGTGGGGAAAAAAATTTCCGTCAAAGCTTGATCTTTCCAGCGGGGTATGGTATTGTCCCCTCCATCCGAATTCTCCCCCCCCCTTTTGTGTGATCCCAGGAGGATCAACCCGAGATGCCAGTTTCTCTCGAGGACCGCGATCTCGCCAACCAGCATTTCGACCGGGGACTCTCGTTCGACATGCGCGGCCGGCTGGCGGAAGCCATCTCCGAAATGGAGAAGGCGGTACACCTGGACCCCGAGTTCGCCGAGGCCTACAACAAGCTCGGGGATTTCCTGCTGAAAAAGGGGCAGGTCAAGCGGGCCATCGAGATGTTCAAGCGGTCGTGCGACCTGAAACCCGAGATCGAGAACTCCCACTTCGACCTGGGCTGTGCCTACGCCCAGGTCGGCCGCTTCTCGGAGGCCCTCTATGAACTGCAGAAGGCCCTGAGCATCGATCCCAAGCATTACGAGATCTACGGCAAGATCGGCTACGTCTACCTCGAGATGTCCATGTACGGCGAGGCGATCGAGAACCTCAAGCGCGCCCTGATTAAAGATGCCAGCGACATCATGGCGCGGTTCATGCTCGGGTCGGCCTATCTCAAGCTGGGCCAGGTGAGCGAAGCACAACAGCAGTTCGAGAAGGTCATCGAGCACTACTCGAACCTGATCCGCCGCAAGGACCGCTACGCCGAAGGGCATTACTTCATCGGGCGCAGTTATCACTTCATGCAGCAGTATGACAAGGCCGTCGAATATCTCGCCAAGGCGGTCGAGTACGACACCGAAGCCATCGACTGCCATTACAGCTTCGGCATGTTCTACAGCGATGCCGATGCCTTCTTTGCTTTGGCCGAAGCCCAGGCCGCCCTTGGCGACCGGAAGGCCGCCCGCCTCAGCCTCGACCAGGCCCTCCGGCTCGAACCGCACAACGAGCGGTTCCTGGCCCTGCAGAAGACCCTCTACTGAATGAGCATCAAGCTGACCGGCCATCTGATCCCTCCGCTCTCCGCGGGCAACCGCGCCGCGATCCGGAATTACGACCAGCTCCCCGACGACAAGAAACGGGAACTGGGCAAGCTGGAGAGCGCCTGCAGGGATTTCGAATCGATCTTCGTTCTGCAGATGATGAAGGAAATGCGCAAGACGGTGAACAAGGCCCGGCTGATCGACGGCGGGTTCGCCGAGGAAGTCTTCACCGACCTGCTCGACCAGGAGAAGTCCCGCTCGTTCTCGCTGGGCGTCGGCAACATCCTGTTCCGCCAGCTGTCCCAGGCCATTGTGCCGCCCCCCCGGCGGCGCTGAGGCCGTTTCCCAGGCCGTTTTGTGACGTCATTCAACCTCAAGCGCGGGAAATCCCCCGCCGATGGAGCATAACCGTGGAAGAATCACCCCTCTCCTACCTCCAGCTGTGCGAAGTGCCCAGCAAGAACCTGAAGGCCATGGGCAAGGAACTCGGCATCACCGGCTTCGAAAAGATGAAGAAAAGCCAGATGATCCGGGCCATCATGCAGAGCCACCTGACCAAGCAGGGACTGGCCCTGGCCGAGGGCACGCTGGAAATCATGCAGGAGGGCTACGGCTTCCTGCGCACCCGCAGTTACGTCCAGAACGACGATGACGTCTACGTCTCCCCCTCGCAGATCAAGCGCTACGGGCTGATGACCGGCGACAGCGTCATCGCCCAGGTGCGCGTCCCCAAGGACGACGAGAGCTACCACGCCCTGCTGAAGATCGAGGCGGTCAACGACCTGCCGGTCGAGGACCTGCGCAAGCGCACCAACTTCGAGCACGGCATCCCCATCTTCCCGCGCGAGCGGTTCCGCCTCGAGACGACCGAGAACGACATCTCGGTGCGCGTCTTCGACCTGATCTGCCCCATCGGCAAGGGCCAGCGCGGCCTGATCGTCGCCCCGCCCAAGGCCGGCAAGACCACCCTGCTGAAGAACGTGGCCAATGCCATCATCGCCAACCACCCCGAGGTGCTGATGCTGATCCTGCTCATCGACGAGCGCCCCGAGGAGGTCACCGACATGCGCCGCTCGGTCGATGCCGAGGTGGTGGCCTCGACCTTCGACGAGCACATCAGCCACCACATCAAGGTGTCCGAACTGCTCCTGGAAAAGGCCAAGCGGCACGTCGAGCTGGGCCGTGACGTGGTCATCCTGCTCGACTCGATCACCCGCCTGGCGCGGGCCTACAACATCTCGGTCCCCTCGGCCGGCCAGACCCTGACCGGCGGGGTCAACCCGTTCGCCCTGCACAAGCCCAAGCGCTTCCTGGGCGCCGCCCGCAAGATCGAGAACGGCGGCAGTCTGACGGTCATCGCCACCGCCCTGGTCGATACCGGCTCGAAAATGGACGAGGTCATCTTCGAGGAGTTCAAGGGCACCGGCAACATGGAGCTCCACCTCGACCGCAAGCTGTTCAACAAGCGCATCTTCCCCTGCATCGACGTCAAGCTGTCGGGCACCCGCAAGGAGGAACTGCTGATGCCGGCCGAAGACCTCAACAAGGTCATCATCCTGCGCCGCGCCTTCGAGGAGAAGAACCCCCAGGAAGTGGTCGAGATGCTGGTCAAGAGCATCAGCGCCACCAAGACCAACGCCGAGTTCCTCGCCCTGATCAACCCCAACTACAAACCCGCCGGGAAGAGCTCCGCCGGATGAACCACCCCCCTTCCCCGCTGTCCCCCGCCCTCCCCGTCCTGGTCGCGCTGGTGGCCGTTGTCGCCCTCCAGGGTATGGCCCCCGACCCCCGCCCGGCCCCGTGGTCACTGACCGCCAGCTTCCAGCTCCCCGTCAACTGCCGCTCACCCCAGCTGGCCGACGGCCGACGGGCGCTGGTTCCGCTGTTGACCCGCGCCGCGGCCCTGGTGCGCACCCCCCTGGTCCTCTCCGGACACGGGCCCGCCCGCACCTACCGGATCGTCGCCATCCGGACCCGCACCGCCGGCCAGACCCGCCCCCAGGAATTCCTGTGGCCCGTCCAGGGCCCGGTCTCCTCCGGGTATGGGATGCGCCGCCACCCCATCACCCGCCGCCGCTCGTTCCACCCGGCCATCGACATCCGGGCCCGCCCGGGAACCCCGGTGGTCGCCCCGGTCAGCGGCATGGTCGTCAGCGCCGGCCGGGCGGGGGGCATGGGCCGCATGGTGAAAATCCGGACCGCCTCCGGATTGACGCTGTATTTCGGCCACCTGTCCGTCATCCGGTGCGCCCGCGGCCAGCACCTCCGGCGCGGTCAGGTGCTCGGCCTGGTCGGTTCGACCGGGCGCTCGACCGGGCCTCACCTGCATTTCTCGGTCGCCCGGGCCGGCCGGTATCTCAACCCCCTGCCCCTGTTGTCGACCCGCCCGCGCTGACCGGGGCCACCCCGCGGCGGCCCCCGAAGGACCATCGGATGAGCGTTTTCCCGACCACCCGCGCCGCCCGGCTCGCCCTCGGGCTCGGCCTGTGCTGGCTTCTCCTCGCCGCCGGGCCCGCCGCCGCCGTCCCCCCTTCCGCCGCCGGCGACGGCGGGAGGGGCGTCGATTCCGCCCTCCTGGCCTACGAAGACGGCTACCGGCTCTATCGGGCCGGCGACCTGTGGAACGCCGAGCGGCGGCTCCAGGAAGCCCTCCAGCTCGAACCGAACCTGCTGAAGGCCCACTACTGGCTGGGCAAGGTCTACCGCGAACTGGGCATGCTGAAGGAGTCCGTCTTCCATTGGGAAGAGGTTCTGCGCCTGCAGGCCCTCCTCAGACAGCGCCGCCTCGCCCTCTCCCTCCAGAACAATGAATACCCCGCCGCAAGCCAGATCGTCGCCACCCGCGACCGCCAGCGGCAGGCCGAGGAGGCCTTCCGCAAAGGCCGCGGCCTGCTCGAGCAGGGCCATTGGGACGGCGCCCTCGTCGAGCTCAAGAACGCCGTGGCACTCTATCCCGGCCATCCCGACTATCTCAAACTGCTGGCCCGCGCCCTGTGGGACCAGGCCGACCTCCAGGCCAGCGGCCGCTTCTACAGCGATCTTCTCGACCTTCCCCGGCTTCCCCGCGACGTGGGCCTGGAGGCAGTCGACCGGCTCACCATGATCGGCTCCCGCCAGGCGGCCCGGCGAGGTCTCCAGCGGCTCCTGGAGACCTGGCCCGGCGACCCCGAATTGACCGCGCGCCTGAACGCCCTCGAGCAGACGGCCCCGGCCGCGCCCGTCAGCGCCGGACGGGTGGTGCGCGTCCTGCGGGGCCAGGCGGTGGTGAATGTCGGCCTGGAAGACGGACTGAAGCTTGCCGATGAATATAGACTGAGATTCCGTGCATTCCGGTCCGGCGACGAGGTGACCGACCCCGCCACCGGCCGGCTGATCGGCCGGACCCCCGACCGCATCTGCGGGGATCTGCTGGTGACCAAGGTTCTGTCCCGCTCGAGCTGGGTTCTCATCCAACGGGAATTCGGCGGGGGCGTGAAGGAAGGAGACCTCGTTGAAGTCCAAGCCGGCCTCCGGTGAAGACGGCGTCAAACAGATCGCCGCCAACCGCAAGGCGTTCCACGAATACCACATCCTGGACAAGCTCGAGGTGGGCATCGCCCTGGTCGGCTCGGAACTGCGGCCCTGCCGGGAGGGAAAGGTCAACCTGGTCGATGCCTTTGCCGAGGTCGTCAACGGGGAACTCTGGCTGGTGGACGCCCACATCGGGTCGAACCCGTTCTCCAACCGGCTGGACCACGCCCCCCTGCGGCGCCGCCGCCTGCTGGCCCACAAGAACCAGATCCGGAAGTTCGGCCAGAAGGCCGAAGCGGGGGGCATGACGATCGTCCCGCTGCGGGTGTATTTCCGGGCGGGCAAGGTCAAGGTCGAGATCGCGCTGGCGAAGGGGAAGGCCCAGTATGACAAGCGGGAAACCATCGCCAAAAAGGACCTGAAACGCGAGATGGACCGGGAACTGAGCGGGAGACGCTGATGAACAGGCATACAGACGTGCGGATGCAGGTCCGGTGGGGGGCGGCC
>CAZKPI010000292.1:801-6268 GCA_964554555.1 uncultured bacterium | reverse complement strand
GTGACCACCACGCGCCCTTGCCTTTCTGGGGGAGGGGGACCTGGTGCCGCCTGCCGGTTTTTTCGGATGCGGGGTGGGGGAGGGCAAGGGGGGCCCGCCGTTCCCCGCCCGACCCTGGGGCGGGGCGCCTGGGTCAGGCGAGACCCACCCTCCTGGCGGGAAAAAATCATTGGTCGGCCTGAAGGCTTGCCGAAGGGGCGTTGCCCCTTCCGCCCCACCAGGGCCAATGGCCCTGGACCCTTTCTCCTGGCGCGGGAAACGCTGATGCGTTCCCCGCGGGGAGGCTCCGCTTCGCGGCCCGTCAGCCTTGGCGGGGTTCGTTGAAAAAAATAGTATGGTGTCACCAGTTTTCTTCGGGTAGCATAGGGTTTTGGAGCCGTTTGGGAGCCGCCATGATCATCTGCCTGATCCGGCATGGGGAGACCGTGTTCAACCGCGAGGAGCGCATGCAGGGCGCGCGCGATATCGAACTGTCGGCGCGCGGCCTGGACGAGGCGGCGGCGCTGGGCCGCCGTCTGCGCGCCGCCGGCATCCACCCGCGCCGGATCTACACCAGCCCGGTCAAGCGCGCCCTTGACACGGCCCGCCGCCTGGGATACCCCGTTCCGGTCATCCCCCGGCCGGCCTTTCGGGCCCGTGCCTTGGGGGAACTGGAAGGCCTGACCAGGACCGAGATCCACGGGAGGTACCCCGGGGCGATGGAACGGCTGATCCATTGGGACTGGCCGCCGCCCGGCGGCGAGGAGACCCTGCGCGACATGTTCCGGCGGGCGGATGCCGGGGTGGCGGAGGTGGCGCGGGAAGAGGCCGCCGCCGGCCTTGGGGTCATCGTGACGCATTCCGGCGTGCTCGAGGCCCTGGGACGCGGCTGGCTGGGGCTCGAGCCCGACCAGCGGCTTCCCTTCCCCCTGAAGAATGCCGGCGCGATCCTGTTCACGAAGGCGGATGGCGGGTGGCGTCCGGGGGAGATCATCGCCGCCGGCGGGGAGGGGTTCGCCGACCATGCGTAAGGCCGGCGGGCACCATCCAGCAGTGGGGAGGGGTGGCGGTTGCCGTCAGGGCCGGCGGCGGCTCCCCTGAATGATACAGAATGAACAACAGCACAAAGTAGCAGGAGGAAAGGCATGAAGGTCCTGTATCTGACCAATGAGTATCCCCCGCTGGTGTACGGGGGGGCCGGGGTCCACATCGAATTTTTGTCGCAGGAGATGGCCCGCCTGATCGACGTCGAGGTCCGTTGTTACGGGGACCAGGACTCCCGCGAGGGGCGGCTGAGGGTGAAGGGCTTCCAGCCCCGCGATGCCTATGCCCAGGCTCCCAAGGAACTGCGCGGGGTCTGGACCACCCTCGACCGCGATCTCGGTTTCGTCGGGGCGGGCATCGACGCCCAGCTTGTCCACTGCCACACCTGGTACACGCACATGGCGGGCATCTGGGCGAAGCTCAATTACGGCATCCCGCTGGTGCTGACCACCCATTCCCTCGAGCCCCTGCGGCCCTGGAAGCGCGAACAGCTGGGCGGCGGCTACGATTTCTCCTGCTGGGTCGAACGCACCGCCATCGAGATGGCCGACGGGATCGTCGCGGTCAGCCGCGAGACCAAGGCCGACGTGCTGAATCACTTCCGGGTGCCGGCCGAGAAGATCCGCATCATCCACAACGGCATTGACATCGAGACGTTCAAGAAGACCCCGGACCGCCATCTGCTGTCGCGGTTCGGCCTCAACGGTCAGCCCTACGTGCTGTTCGTCGGCCGCATCACCCGCCAGAAGGGGATCATCCACCTGGTCAACGCCATCCCCCGCATCGACCCCTCGGTCCAGGTGGTGCTGTGCGCCGGGGCGCCCGACACGCCCGAGATCGCGCGCGAGATGCAGGAAGGCGTCGACCGGGTGTCGGCGGCGCGCGGCAACGTCATCTGGATCCGGGAGATGGTCGACCGGGCCACGCTGATCCAGCTGTATTCCCATGCGGGGGTGTTCTGCTGTCCGTCGATCTATGAGCCGTTCGGCATCATCAACCTCGAGGCGATGGCCTGCGAGGTGCCGGTGGTGGCCAGCGCGGTCGGCGGCATTCCGGAAGTGGTGGTGCCCGGGGAGACCGGCCTTCTGGTGAAGCTGGAGCAGATGAAGGCCAGCCCCTTCGAGGCGCTCGATCCGGCCCGCTATGCCGCCGATCTCGCGGGGGCCATCAACGAACTGGTGCACGATCCCGCCCGCCGCCAGGCCATGGGCCGGGCAGGGCGCCAGCGGGTCGAGGACCACTTCAGCTGGAAGAGCATCGCCGCGCAGACCCTCGCCTACTACCAGGAATTGATCAAGGAGAAGAAGCATGACCGGGCTTGATGCAAAGCGGATCCTGATCGAGGATGTCCGGCCCGCCGTCGACGGCGGCCTGTATCCCATCAAACGGGAGGTGGGCGACCTGGTCAAGGTGACCGCCGCCATCTTCCGGGATGGGCACGACAAGCTGGTCGCCTGGCTGTTGTCGCGTCCCGTCGGCCGGAAGACCTGGACCCGCACCCCCATGCGATGCACCAATCCCGGCCTCGACGAGTGGGCCGGGGAGTTCACCGTGGGCGACCCGGGTTTCGAGGAATACGCCATCGAGGCGTTTTGCGACCATTACGGGTCCTGGGCGGCCGATACGCGCAAGAAGGTCGAGGCCAGCGTCGATGTGGCCAGCGACGTCCTGGAGGGCATGGCCCTGGCGCGCCGGGCCCTCGAGTGGCTTCCGAAGAAGGTGCAGACCTTCGTGAAGGACCAGCTGAAGGCCGCCGAAGCCTACCAGGACCCGCGGGCCCGGGCTCAGATCCTGCTGGCGGCCGGGCTGGTCGATGCCCTGTCGGCCCACCCCGACGCGGCCACGCGCGTGCAGTCGCCCGTCTTCCGGGTGCGGGTCGATCGGGTCGGGGCCCGGTTCGCCGCCTGGTATGAATGTTTCCCGCGGTCCTGCGGCCGGGAAAAAGGGAAGCACGGCACCTTTCGTGACGTCGAGGACCGGCTCCCCGAGATCCGCAAGATGGGGTTCGACGTGCTCTACTTTCCGCCCATCCACCCCGTGGGGTTCACCAAGCGCAAGGGGCCGAACAATTCGCTGGTGGCCGGCAAGAACGACCCCGGGTGTCCCTACTCGATCGGCAGTTCGTTCGGCGGCCATGACGCCATCGAGCCGGCGCTCGGCACGTTGAAGGACTTCCAGCGGCTGGTGAAGAAATGCGCGGAGGCCGGCCTGGAGATCGCCCTCGATTTCGCCATCAACTGCTCGCCCGACCACCCCTACCTGAAAGCGCATCCCGACTGGTTCAGCCATCGTCCCGACGGCACCATCAAGTTTGCCGAAAACCCGCCCAAGAAGTATGAGGACATCTACCCCCTCAACTTCGACACCCCCGACCGGGTCGGCATGTGGAACGAAATGAAGAGGGTGCTGTTGTTCTGGGCGGAGCAGGGGGTGCGCATCTTCCGCGTCGACAACCCCCACACCAAGCCGTTCGGGTTCTGGGAATGGCTGATCGCTGAGGTGCAGGCGGCCTTCCCCGACGTCATTTTCCTGGCCGAGGCGTTCACCCGGCCCCGCGTCATGAAAGCCCTGGCCAAGCTGGGCTTCACGCAGTCCTATTCCTATTTCACCTGGCGCAATTTCAAGGCCGAGATCATCGAGTATTTCACCGAGCTGACCACGCCGCCGGTCTGCGAGTACATGCGGGCCAACCTGTTCGCCAACACGCCCGACATCTTCCCCACCTTCCTGCAGAGGGGCGGGCGGCCCGCCTACAAGATCCGGGCGGTGCTGGCCGCGACCCTGTCACCGGTCTACGGCATCTTCCAGGGGTTCGAACTGTGCGAGGGCGTGCCGGTGCCGGGGAAGGAGGAATACCAGCATTCCGACAAATACGAGATCCGCGTGCGCGACTGGAACGCCCCCGGCAACATCAAGGACCTGATCACCCGCCTGAACCACGCCCGCCGCGACCACCCCGCCCTGCAGGAAAACGAGAACCTGCGCTTCCTGCGGGCCGACAACCAGCACATCCTGTTCTACGGGAAATCCCTCGGCTCCGATCACCTGCTGGTTGCGGTCAACCTCGACCCCTTCGAGAAACATCACTCCTGGGTCTACGTGCCCATTGCCGACTACGGGTTCGGGCCCGCCGACACCTACCAGGTCCACGACCTGATCACCAACCGGACCTACCTGTGGAAGGGCGAACGCAACTACGTCGAGCTCGACCCCCACGTCGAACCGGCCAACCTTTTCGTCGTCCGGAAGTGGGTCAGCAAGGAGGAAAACTTCGACTACTACTGATGCTGGTACGAATCAGTGCCAGAGTGGTTGCTGGTACAAGAACCTCCCGGCGTGTTCATCGCCGGGAGGTTCCGGCCGGAGGCGGCGGAGGCGGGTGAGGCGGGTGAGGCGGGTGAGGCGGGTGAGGCGGGTGAGGCGCGCCCCGGCGGGAGGGCGGGGGCGGGGCCGGTTCCGCGGTTTCCCGGCCGGGGTCCGGCCGGGGCGTGGGATCAGGGTTTGGCGGGGGCCGCCGGCTCTTCCCCGGTACTGCTCTCGCTGTCGCCGTCCTCGCCGGTTTCCTCGTCCTGCCAGGCTTCGATGAAGTCGCCGATCTTGTTGTGCAGGTCGATGGCCTTGTCAAGGTCGCCCTGGCCGATGGCCTGCCCCAGTTCGCTGACCTGCTTGAGGACCTCCTCGTCGGAGACCTCGGCGGGGGGTTCGGCTTCGATCTCGAGCAGATACAGCCCCTTGAAATTGGCCTTGGTGAAGGTCCGGAGCCTGGGTGTGGCGGTGGCGCCGTCGGGCTGTTCGTCGCGCAGGATGAGCAGGGGCTCGGTTTCCGGGATCGTGGCATAGGCCTGGAACCGGTGGCCGTCCTTGAGGACGACCTTCATCAGGAGCTTGTTACTGCCGATGGGGTTGAGTTCCTCGACCCGGTCGATCTTCTCCCAGGCGACCACCCGCGTGCTGGTGGCCGTGGCATCCTTCACGCTGAGGCCTTCGGCATCGCACAGACTGCCGCCGGCCAGGACCCCTTCGACCGGCTTGCTGGCCGGGGTGAGGGTGTAGACGACGGGAACCTCGAGCTGGGCGAAGGCGGCGCTCCCCAACAAGAGGGCGGTCAGCATCAGCAGAAGGACGGCGGAACCGGGGCGGTGCGGCATGGTCATGGCTTTCTCCAGTCGGGGATTGAGGGCGGCGGACGGTTTTATGGTAAACTACCCCCGGGGAAAGGGCAACCGGCGGCCCGGCTGTCGGGGCCGGTTCCTGTCTGCCGGGTGCCCGGAGCGGGGCCGGCCCCCGCCGCAGGGCCGGGAGTTGGCTCCTTTCGGGCCCCGTCGCGTCCCGCCGACTGAACCCGCCGGCGGAACCCGCCGGCGCAACCGGTCTGGGAGCGGCTGGCGCCCGGCCGGGCGGCCAGGCTGGAAGAACGGGCCGGTCCGGCCGGGCGTCCCCCCGG
>CAZKPI010000292.1:0-778 GCA_964554555.1 uncultured bacterium | reverse complement strand
GGCACGAAAGGACATGCGGCATGCGAATGACCCGGCTTCTCCCTGTGGTGGTGGGCTTCCTGGCCCTGTGGCTGACGGCGGCCGTTCCCCCGGCCGCGGGCCTGGCGATCCCCAATCCGGCGGAGATCGAGGTGACCGGCCTGGTCAGCCTCGGCGAGGAGGGCGCGGCCTGGCTGAGCTGGGGGGGCCGGGAGTTCCTGGTCAGCCCGGGCTACCTGATCGGCAAGGATCTGCGCGTGGTGGCCGTCCGCCATGACAGCGTGGTCCTCTACCGGCCGGACCGGAAGGAATACCACGCGCTGTCGCCGAAGACCTTCGATCTGGCCGGCAAGGACCGCACCCACGTCATCTGGTGCGCCCCGATGCCGCTGTGGAAGGCGATCCGCATGATTGCCCTGGCCTACCGCAAGGAGTACATCTGCCAGTCTGAGACCCGGGCTGAGGTGTCGCCCCGCCGGCACGTCCCCGGCCAGGGCGAGATGCTCGAGGCCGCCGTGCGGCCCCACCACCGGGCCCACGGCCGCGACGGCATCATCTATGTCTCGCCCGTGCACGTCGACGGCACCGGCTGGAACTGGTTCAATGAGCAGGTGCGGCGGTTCAACAGCCGGAACCTGGTCAAGTGGTTCCCCGCCCTGGCCGACAAGGGCACGGTCATCAGCGATGGCCGTGACCTGGGATCCAACCTCGAATTCATCGCCTGGAAGGTCAAGGTCCCCATCCGATGGGACCACCCGGTGAAGATGCCGCTCTACTGCTCCTTCAAGGACCGCCCCTG
>CAZKPI010000291.1:3734-6269 GCA_964554555.1 uncultured bacterium | reverse complement strand
CAGCACCCACCCCTGCCCGCCCGGCAGGGCGACGAACCGGCCGGCGAAGGGGCCGCGGCGGGGAACGGCGGTATGGCCGACGACCAGGGGGCAGGCGGGAACCTGCTTGCTGAGCGGCTCCAGTTCCTGCGCTTCGGTGAACGGGGGACCGATCAGGGCGAAGTCGAGGCGGGTGCCCGCGGTGCCGATCGGCCCGGCCAGCATGCCGCCGGCCGCGATGCCGATGCCGATCCGATAGGGGGCCTCTCCCCGGTCCTGGCGTTCCCGGTTGAGGGCGGCCAGGACGCGAAGCATGTCCAGGCCGGCGCACACGGCGCGCTCGGCGCCGCCCCCCGGCGACGGCTCGTCGTCGGGGAAGACGGCCTGGATGGCATCGCCGATGAACTTGTGGACCCGGCCGCCCGCGGCCGCGATGACCCTGGTCATGGCCGCGAAGTGCCGGTTCAGCAGGTCGGTGACGGTGCCGGGTTCCTCGCGCTCGCACCAGGTGGTGAAATCGCGGATGTCCGACACCAGGACGGCGCCGCTGAGGGAGCGGGCCCGCAGGCCGGCCGCCAGGTCGCCGCTGGTTTCGATGGCGGCCATCGCCTCGGCCGACACCATGCCGGCCAGCCGCTGGCGTTCCCGCAGACCGCCCGCCATCTGGGTGAAGGAGCCCGCCAGCCGGCCGATCTCGTCCTGCCGGTTCAGTTCCAGACGCTGGTCCAGGTCGCCGGCGGCCACCCGGTCGAGGGCCTCTTTCAGCCCCTGGATGGGTGCGACCACATGGCGGGCGGTCAACTGTCCGAGAACGAGCGCGGCGGCAAGGCTGGCGAGCAGGAGCCCGGCGAACCGCCAGGCCTGGGCCCGGAAGGCCCGCTCGATCTCCCCCTGGTCGGCCCCGGCCACGAAAACGGTCCGGGCGAACCGGCGGGCGGGGGCGGCCACCACCGCCAGCCCCTCGACCTCCTGCGACACCGGCCCGCCCCTTCCATAGGCGGCCCGGGCGGTCGCCGCGAAGGGGGCCCGCCAGGATGCGGGCTGGCGGTCGGGCCAGGGCAGGGCTTCCCGCAAGGCGGTCCCGTCATGCCGGAAGGCGGTGAGAACGAGCCCCGGCTGGGCCTGGCACGCCGCCGCCCGCCCCTGTTCGAGGACCTGGCCGTCGACCTCGGCATCGTGGTAGACGACCATGATCGCGAAGCGGGGCCGGCCGTCGATGTTGACGAAATCCTGCAGGAGGGAGGCCTGGGCCCGGCCGATCGAGAAGACGAAGGGGTGGGAACGTTCCTTCTCGATCTCGGTCTGGAAGGAATTGCCGGTGGAGGTTTCATACCCGGTCTGGGCCATCTGGGCCACCGGGTCCTCGGGAAGCGGCCCGAGCGGGAAGGCGGGGTCGACCTGCCGGAGGTGATCACGCAGGGAGTTGGTGACCCCCCAGACGAAGGCGCGCAGGGCCCCTTCGATCTGACCGCGGTCCCGGGAGGGAGAGATGTCGATCCGGCGCCCCCCGTGGGGATCGAGGACGGCAACCATGGCCAACGGCAGAGGGCCAATGGCCCCCTGGAAGCGGCTCCGGATGTAGGAGAACAGGTCGTCGCCGGCGGCAGGCCCGCTCGCCAGGATCTTCCCGGGCAGGGCGGGATCACGCAGAAGGGCCCGAAAGGAGGCCTGGTAGTCGCTGTCAAGCCGCTCCTTTCCGGCGTCCAGCTGTTTGAGGTGGGAGGCCAGCTGGAGGTCGAACTGGTGGCGGGCGGTTTCCCGGCGTTCCTGCAGGTAGAAGGTGGCGGAGATGAGAAACAGCAGGATCGGCACCGTGACCGCCAGCAGGAACAGGGCGGAAAACCTCCCGGCCAGGGGAGGTTCCGGCCAGCGCTCCAGCAGAAACCCCCGTGCCAGAAGAAGCAGGAGGGCGCCGGCCCCCAGCAGATTGGCCAGGAAAAGGGGAAGGGGCTGACGGGCGGGGGGTGGGATGCGGACCAGCAGGAACGGCAGATGGCTCGCATGCAGACCCGACATGGTGTACAGCCGCCAGGCCCCGACGGGAACGGCCCAGGGCAGTCCCTCCCGTTCCCAGCGCCAGAGGTTGCGCAGTCGCCGCAGATCCGCCTGCCATTGCCGGAAGGCGGGGGGACGGGGGAGCCGGGCCGGAACCACGTCCCCGACCGGGTGGGGGAACATCCGCAGATACCCGGCGACCGCGGCCGGCCAGGGAGGCAGGTCGCGAAGGGCCAGCTGGAGGGCGGCCCGGTCGGTGCGCGGCCCCCCCGGCACCAGGATGGCCCAGGCCACCGTCTCGCCGGGCCCGGTCTCCTGAAAGTCCCAGAGCAGCCAATAGGGCCTCTGCCGATGCAGGACCGGGGTGGGCAGGCCCCTCTGCGAGGCCGCGACCACCTCGGGGTCGAGGCAGGGACCGAACAACTGACGGATGAGCTTGCCGGCCAGTTCGTCGCGGACGCGGTCCCGGGGCTGGCGGCGGGCCCGGCGGACCAGGAAGCCGAGGATGCGGGCCAGGGACTGGCGCCCGGTTCGGGAGTGGAGAGGGCCACAGACCAGGTC
>CAZKPI010000291.1:0-3690 GCA_964554555.1 uncultured bacterium | reverse complement strand
CCTGCCAGACCGGCACCGGAACACCCAGAGCTCGTGCCGGGGGAACGGGGCCCGGAAGATCCGCTCCCCGAGATCCCGCCAGCGCTCCTCCCCCGCGGCGGAACCGCGGCTCCCGCTCCCGCCACCGGCACCGGCCTGGCTGACGGGGCGGCCGTCGGAGCCGCCGGCCGCCGCGGATGGCCGCACCCCCACCCGGTCCCCCGCCTCGCCGGGGGGGAGTGGTCCCGGGGCCAGCCGGGCCGTCACCTCCTCCCGCCAGTCGAACCCGAGGCGGGAGAACTGATCAGCGAAGGTCCAGTTCTGCGAAAGGTGCTCCAGCCGCTGACGGGCCCGGTCCTCTTCCTGACGGAAATCCCAGTCCCGCCGCCGCTCCCGGTGCCAGGCGTCCCCCAGGTTCAGGGCGAGAAGGGGGATCAGGGCGGCCAGGGCGATCAGGAGGGGGCGAAGGACCTCCCCCCAGGGACGGGTGGAGGAAACCGGCAGGACGGGGGATCCGGCCGACACCGGATCGGTGCAGTACGCCGCGGCCATCGCCGATCATTATACCTGAGGCCGGTCTCGGCAGGTGGGACCACGCCAAGACCCCCGCCAGGGGCCGGAGACCGTCATCGGGATGTCGTCTCCGGCCCGGGGAAGCAGGACAAACGCCCACCAGGGAACCGCGGTCAGCGCGGGAGGAGCTCCTCTCCTCCCGACCGCCTCGCCAGGGGCCGGCGGCCCCTGGACTCCTGGTATCTGCCTGCCGCCCGCTTCGCGGACCCTTCCGGCCGTGTGTCTCTTCTGCCAGCTGGCGGCGAACCGGACCGGGGGATGGGGGTTTGTGGAACGGGCCCCTTTGCGCTATCCTCTCGCGGCAGGCAGCGTTCGCGAAGGGAAGGGCAGGCATGGACAAGCCCCCATATGAAGCGGAATTCCGGAACGAACGGGCGAGGATGACCGGCGGCACCCCGCTCATCCGACGAACGAACCGTTTGCCGGCAATCTTGTACAACTGGTAAATCAATGGCATTCCTGCACGACCTGTTCGCCCAATCCCCGCCCCTGCGGATCTTCACGATCATCGGGCTCGGCTATTTTCTGGGCCACATCCGGATCCGGGGCTGTCAGCTCAACGTGGCGGCGGTGCTGTTCGTCGGGCTGGCCTTCGGCATCTGGGACGCGCCGGCCTTCGCCTTGCCCGAGCCGATCTACGTGCTCGGCCTGATGCTGTTCGTCTACTCGGTCGGCCTCCAGTCGGGCCCCGTCTTCGTCCGCATCTTCCGGGAGCGCGGGTTCAAGGTGAATCTGCTGGCCGTTGCGGCCCTGGCGCTCAGCTTCGCGCTCGCCATCCTCCTCGGCCGCGGGCTGGGCATCCCCTCCGAATTGCTGGCCGGGGTCTATGCCGGATCCCTCACCAACACCTCCTCGCTGGCCGCCGCCACCGACTGCGTGCGCGAACTGGCGGCCGACGCCGGCTGGCCGCCGGATCTCGCCGCCCAGCGGATCTCGGCCCCCACCCTTGGCTACAGCATCACCTATCCGTTCGGGTCAATCGGGGTCATTCTGTGCATGCAGGTGCTGGCGTGGCTCCTGCGCGTCCCCTTTCAGGAGGAGCGGGAGGCGTTCCTGGCCCGGTCCCAGGCCAACCAGAACCTTCTGGTGAAGCCATTCCGGATCACCAACCCCGCCCTCTTCGGCCGGAAGGTCGAAGAGGCGAAACTGACCACCCAAACCGGCCTCGTCTTCACCCGCCTTCAGCACGAGGGCTCGATCGCCCTGGTGACCCCCGAAAGCCTGCTCCGGGAGCAGGACGTCATTGTCGGGGTCGGCACGGCGGAGGGCATCGAGAAAGCCCGCACGGTCATCGGGCCGGTGGAGGAGAACGACCAGGTGAGCTTCTCCCGCCAGCTGGAAAACCGCGACCTCGTGGTCACCAACAGGGCCATCGTCGGCACCCACGTCTGGCAGTGGAACTTCGACCACGGCTTCAAGGCCGTCATCAGCCGGGTCCGGCGCGGGTTCACCACCCTTCCCATCGACCATACCACCACCCTGGAGTTCGGCGACCAGATCCGGGTCGTCACCTATCCCGAACGGATGGAGCAGACCTGCGCCCTGTTCGGCAACCCGGTGAAAGACCTGTCGGAGACCGATTTCCTGTCGGTCTCCCTCGGGCTGATCCTGGGCATCCTGCTGGGCATGGTGCCGATCCCCCTGCCCAACGGGACGGTCCTGCGGCTGGGCTTCGCCGGCGGGCCGCTCATCGCGGCCCTGCTCCTGGGTTACCTGGGCCGCAGTGGCCCGATCATCTGGACGATGCCGGCCAACGCCAACCTGACCCTCCGCCAGCTGGGTCTGCACCTCTTCCTGGCCGGCATCGGCATCAAGGCCGGCGGGGGGTTTTTGGCCGTGTTCCAGGCCGAGGGACTGCGGCTCTTCGCCGCGGGCGCGGTCCTGACGCTGGCCACGGCGGCCTTCACCCTGCTGGTCGGCTACCTGGTCCTGCGCATCGAGATGATCGCCCTGCTGGGCATCACCTCGGGCGTCTTCACCCAGCCGGCCTCTCTGGCCTTCGCCGCCGAACTGTCGGAGTCGGAGGCCCCCAACCATTACTATGCGGCAATCCAGCCCCTGGCCATGATCGTGAAGATCATCGGCGCCCAGATGATCGTGCTGTTCTTCTGAGGCCCCCCGGCCGCGAACCGGGCCGGCCGTGGTATAGTTGGCCGCGAGGGGGTGCGCCATGGGACCATCGCGTGAGGATGCCGGCCGGCTGAAGAGCCTGGCCAAGGTGCTCAGCCAGGAATACCTGACCGCGGAGGCCGGGGAATCCTGGTTCGAGGTCATCGGCAAGATCGCCGTCATCGTCACCGCCTTCGCCGTCCTTTCCCTGATGGCCGTGTTCTCGATCCTCTACGCCCTGACCGGCGGACGCCGCCGGGTTGGCGGGGTCCAGCAGGACGACGTGCTTTCCACCATGACCAGCGGCCAGTTTCTCCTGCTCTGGGGGGCGGTCATGGTCGTCACCCTGGTCATGGGCTGGCTGGCCTACCGCCGCCACAAGGCAAGCGGGCTGATGGTCGATGAGTGGTCGGAAACGAAGGGGAAGAACCCGTTCGAGCCTTTCACCATCATGATCTTCCAGACCCTCGATAGTTTCTTCGGCGGAAAATCCGAACGGGAAACCGAACGGGCCGGCCTCTTCGCGGCCCGCGTCCTCGCCTGCGCCGCCGAGGCGGGGGGCCTTGCCCTCGTCACCTCCTTCCAGATCTCCCCCGGCACCGCCGATCTCCTGCGAAAGTCGATGTCGGACCTGCCGCCCCCCCTCGAACAGGAGGGGATCATGAAAGCCCTCTTCCAGGCCGGCGTGCTGACCAGGAAGGCCAGCCTGACCACCACCACGGCAACGGTAGTGCCGGGCGAGGTCGGGACGAAGCTCCTGCGGCGGTTCGGCCTCCTGCCCCCGGGGTGAGGGTCGTCGGCTTTCCCGGCCCCTGGGGGGTTCAGAGACAGGCGGCATACCGGGCCGTTCGCGAGCGATGGGCTGACGCGGCGCGCCTGACGCAGAACCCTGACGGGTTCTGCGGGAAGACCCGGACGGGTTCGCCGGGGAGACCCCGACGGTCTTCGAAGCCCTGGCCAAACGCCAGCTGAGCGAGGAGGCGGAGATTCCCCCCCCGCCCGCCCCCTATTCGGCCCGGATGACGACGA
>CAZKPI010000290.1:3485-6310 GCA_964554555.1 uncultured bacterium | reverse complement strand
CAGTAGACCGTTTTCCCTGACGACGAACCGCCTGGCCGGTATCCCTGGCCGGGCGGTTCGTCGTCAAGGGCCGGGGGCTGTTTCCCAGTCACCGTCGAAGTTGGGAGGAAGCGTGGTCGGGCCCTTCTGCCCAACAACGACCGAAGCATCGCGGGAATTCCCCCCAAGACGACGGTGACACAGGACCAGGTCCCCTTGGCCGCTCGGCGCTGAGGAAGGCCTGGCGCAGGTTCCCGCGGGCGGGGACGCGCGGACAGTCGGGCTGGCAGAGAGTCAGAAGAACTTGAAGGTGGCCCCGCCGGTGAGGGTGGTGATGCGGTAGTCGCTCTCGTGTGGCTTCCAGAGCGGGGCCTTGCTCTGGCGCAGATACTGCGCCGTGGCCCGCACCGTGCCCACGTTGAGGAAGAGATCGAGGTTTTCGGCCTTCTGGGCGATCTCCAGCGACCCGCCCTGGCGGTAGGTGTCAATGTTGGGAAAGATGTACAAGTTCGTGGAATCCACGTACCGGACGCGTGTCCCGGTGAATCCGGCCAGCGTGACCCGGGCGTTGTGGTCCTCGTGGCTGATACTGCCGCGCAGGCCGGAGGGGGTGCGGGTCTCGGCCCGCGAGGCTTCGTTCCCCTGCAGGAACCCGACGTCGAGGCCGGCGGTGAGATTCCAGTGGCGGTCGAGCCGGAAGGCGGCCCCGAGCGAGGTCTGCAGGGCGTGCAGGTCGGGGTATGACGAGGTGTCGAGCTCGGCCGTCCAGGAAAAGTTGGGGCGGGCGAACCGGAAATACTTGCCGCCGAAGGTCCAGCCGTTGTCGGTCAGCCAGTCGTCGTTTTGCATGTTCATGCCGTGGATCTGGGCGGCCGAATACTTGTTGAGCCGCCGGTAGATGCGTGCGGCGAGCAGGTTTTCGGTGAAATCATAGTCGCCGTCGCGGTCGACGTGGGTCTCGGTGCGGGTCCAGCCGACCGTGGCGGCGGCCTTCTCACCGTCGTGGGTGAGGCGCAGGTCGTGAACGTCACGGGGGTCCTGGTCGTCGGAGAAATCGTGGCGGGTGAAGTGGTAGGCGGCGCCCCAGGTCCGGAAGGTGCCGAGCGCCTGCCACCCCTCGAGGACCTCGGGCCGCTGGGGGAACCGTTTCATCAGCTCGGCGAAATGACGCTGGGCGGCCGCCGGCTGGCCCGCCCGGGCCATCGCCCAGCCGGCGTTGACCTGCATCGGCACGGAATCCGGGTGCCGGCGGTAGATGGCCACGGCCGGCAGGTAGTGCCGTTCCCGCATCAGGTGATCGCCGCGCAGGAGGTCGATCGCGGGGTCGGGGTAGGGGGTCTGGTCGGCGAGCCGGTTCAGCATCTCCATGCCGCGGGCGGGGTCCCCCCCCTCGACGTAGGCCTTGGCCGCCTGGAGGCGGCTGGCGCGGACATCCCGGCCCCGCCGGGCTTCCCGTTCGTAGTATTTCCCAAGGGTCTGCAAGGTCAGCCGGGCCTTCGCCTCCTGCCCCTTCGCCCGGTAGAGGCGGGCCAACAGCCATTCCACCTCGGGTCCGAGCCGGCGCTCGGCCAGGGGGGTCAGGAGTTTCTCCGCCTCGTCGTTCCGGCCGCCCAGCAGGAGGCAGTCGATGGCCCACAGCGTGGGCATCACCTGGTCGGGGGAGATCCGGGCGGCGGCGAGGTAGGCGTCGGCGGCGGTGCCGTAACTGCGGGCCATCTTGTGCAGGTAGCCGGCCCGGATGAGTTCGCTGGCGGTGGGGCGCGGGGAAAGGCTGAGCGCGAAGGTTTTGGCCGCCTCGATGTAGTGGAGGGTCTCCTCGTGCAGGGCCGCCTGTTTCCGGTAGATGGCGCGGCGCGCCGCCGGGTCCTCGACCTTGAGGAGTTCCTCGGACAGGTCCCAGATGAGGTCGCGGTCGACGGCGTAGAGGGCCCTCTGCAGGGACTCATTCGCGGGGAACGATGCCTTGGCGCGCCGCAGGAGGGGGGCCGCCTCGGCGGGTTTGCCCAGTTTCCAGTAGCACAAGCCGGCGCGGAGGCGGGGTCGAAGGTCGAGCCGGGCAGGAAACAGCCCAGCGCTTTTTCATACTTTCCCTGATTCAACAGCGTGTTGCCGGTGAACTGCAGGGTGGCGGCGTCGGTGCCCGCTGACGGGAGCTCGAAGGTCCCCTTATCCGGGGAGGCGTCGTCGCCGGCCGACACCGGCCGGGGGAAGGGGAACATGGCGATGACAGAGATCGCGGCCACGATCGCGGCCAACCGCCAGCCGGCCCTTCCCCGGGCCTCCCTGATGCACCAAGGGCGGGGTCGGAGGGCCAGCCTGTCAGAGGAGCAGGGCGGCTCCCCGGCATGGTCTGCCCGGAGCCTGGCGCGCCCGCTTCTGTGGCGGTCAGGAGTGCCTTCCGGCCTGACGGCGGCCGCGCCCGGCGGGGCAGGTGTCTGACCCCGTCGGGATGGGTTGGGAGCGGCCATGGCAGTGGTCGATTCCTTCGGGCGGACGAAGATGCGCGGGCTCACAGGCCCACTTTACCTATCGGAAGATTCCCTTCCCCGCAAAACCCTGATTCTCGTCTGGGCCTTGCCAGACCAGACTGGCACCGCCCGGGGTACCGAAATCCAAAAAAAGTTCAGAAAATCTCTTGCGCTGGCGGGGGGAACGGCCTACAATGGTCGGAGTATCGAGTAACCCCGATGGGGGTACGCCCTGGGCCTTTGACATGTAAGGAGCATCCAGTATGAGTCGTCGCCGCCCTGTTTGTTGTCTTTTGGCCGTTCTTCTGGCTCTGGCCGTCACTCCGGTTTTTGCCGCCAAGACGTTGGTGCGCCTGGAGGGGCTGAGCCCCGCGCAGA
>CAZKPI010000290.1:0-3466 GCA_964554555.1 uncultured bacterium | reverse complement strand
AGGGGTACGATGTTGCGCGGGTGGGGAAGGGTTTCGTCGAGGTGGTCCTCGAGACCGACCAGGCCAAGGCCATGACCCGGCGGGGCATGCGCGTTTCCACCCTGATTCCCGATCTCGATCGGTATGTGGCCGCCGTGCGGGCCTCGGAGACCGCCGAGGCGAAATACTACACCTACGAAACGATGACCAACACCTTCAAGGCGTGGGTCGAGAAATACCCGAACCTTTGCCGGATGGAATCGATCGGCAAGACCTGTGAAGGGCGCGACATCTGGGCCCTGAAGGTCAGCGACCACCCCGAGAAGGACGAAAAGGAACCCGCCGCCCTGATCATGGGCGCCCACCACTCCCGGGAATGGATCACGGTCGAGGTGCCGATGGCCACCGCCAAGACCCTGCTCGAAGGGTACGGCACCGACGAGCGGCTCACCCGCCTCGTGAACGAGCGCGAAACCTGGTTCGTGCCCATGGTCAACCCCGACGGCGTGATCTACAGCCAGACCAAGCAGAAATACTGGCGCAAAAACCGGCGCAAGAACGCCGACGGCTCCTACGGCGTCGATCCCAACCGCAACTACGGCTTCAAATGGGCCCTGATCGGGTCCAGCAACTCCCCCAGTTCCGACACCTACCACGGCACCGGGCCGTTCAGCGAGCCCGAGACCCAGGCGATCCGTGATCTGGCCGCCCGCGAGAAGTTCTCGGCCGACATCAGCTTCCACAGCTATTCTGAGCTGATCCTCTATCCCTGGAGCTACACCAGCGACCAGCAGTGCGAGCACCATGCCCTGTTCGCCAAGTTCGCCGGCGAGATGGCCGCCTTCAACAAATACACTCCCCAACAGAGTTCCGACCTCTACCCGACCGGCGGTGACACCGACGACTACCTTTACGCCGAACACAAGAGCCTGTCGTTCACCTTCGAACTGGCCACCACCTTCATTCCGGCCGTGACCGAGATCGCCACCATCTGCGGCCAGAACGTGCCCGCCGTCCTGCACCTGATCGACAAAGCCGGTACCTATGGCCTGGTCACTCCCGCCGGGGCCGCGACCCTCGCCTCGCTCGACACCCCGAGCGCCGTGGCCGCCCTGGCCGACCTCGCCCCCTTCGCCGGCCAGGAAGACGTCGCCGCCCGCCTGTCCGCCCTTCAGGCCGAGGTCGCCCGCCGCCTCGTCGCCGAGCGCGGCTCCGGCCGGACCGAAGCGGCCGATGCCCTGGCGAAACTGCCCGCCGACCAGCCGATGGTCCGCGCCGTCCGCCAGACCGCCGCCCAGATGCAGGCCTTCGCCGACCTCCACGGGGAGAAGTAACGCCCGTTCGACCGACCGGCGGCCAGCCGGCCCCGATCTCAGCCGATTCCTGCCCTCCGAGGCACTCGAACCCCGGGCTTCGTGCCCGGGGTTTCGGCGTCCGGACGATGTCGGGGTCCTTCCCGGGCCGGACGCCCTCGAACGGTATTCCCGCTGGTGAGCGGAGCGGGCGCCCCGGCGGGAATGACCGGCGGGAGCGCGAGGCCCTCCGGGACGGGCCTGACGGGGACCGACCGCGGGGCGGGATCGGCCGCGCCGGCCGGGGAGCCGCGGGAAAAGGTTCCGGCAGGATTGGGCGTCAATGGTTCAGGAAATCGCGGAAAAACCGGTACATCCACCAGAGCGGGCTGTACCCCGGGTCGAGGTTCCCCGGCACGGGGCCCCCATCATCCGTGTCGCCGTGGAAGGTGCAGTAGACATAGGTGTCGGAACCGGTGCCGCCCAGTTTGTAGACGCCGCCGAACGGGCAGATGGCCGGTCCGGCGCCCGGGGTGGAAGGGGGGAGGATGACGGTGCCGTCAGGCGACAGGGCGGACGAGGCCGTTCCTCCGGTCAGCAGGTGCATCTCGACCTGGGCGGTGACGGTCCGGATGTTGGCGTAGCAGGCCCGGCGCATGG
Organism: uncultured bacterium; assembly: GCA_964554555.1. Classification (GTDB taxonomy): domain Bacteria; phylum Muiribacteriota; class Ozemobacteria; order Ozemobacterales; family Ozemobacteraceae; genus Ozemobacter. The sequence continues at coordinate 1,535 of CAZKPI010000290.1, read as the reverse complement.
CATGGATGGCCCCGGACTTGTACCCCGGTCCGACGATGGTCAGCAGGAAAAGAAGGATGACCAAAAACACCCCGGGCGCAACCCATCCGAAACCTGTTTCCGATTTTGCCATGTGGATTCCCTTCGGCGGCGGTGCCAGGAAGATTCTCGCACGTTTCCCCGCCCGCCGTCCAGGTGGGGCCGGGAGTGGCAGGCGACGGTCCAGATGGGGTATCATGCGGCCATGACCCAGGCAGGAGACCCCCTGACCCCGGCCCGACTGCGGCGGGAGAGGCGTACCCTGGCCTGCCTGGTTTCCTTGTACTGCTGTGAAAAACATGGTGGGGCAACCGACCTCTGCCCGGCCTGCCGTGACCTGCTCGCCTACTCCCTGGCCCGTCTCAGGCGGTGCCCCTTCGGGCGGGGCAAGCCGACCTGCGCCCGGTGCCCCGTCCACTGCTACCGCCCCGAATGGCGGGAGCGGGTCAAGGAGGTCATGCGGTATGCCGGACCCCGCCTGTTTCTGCACCGGCCCCTGCTCGCTCTTACCCACGTGCTCGACGGGTTCCGGCCGGTCCCGGCCCGGCAACAACCATGACCCCCGTCCGGCTTCCCCCCCTGGCTTTCCGAACCGGCCGGCCGAAAGCCTGGTGCCCCTCCCTGGCCGGTCTGGCGGCGGGGATCCCGTGAGGCATGGAAACCCGCATCCCAGGCCCACGAAGGAATAAACGCGGCGGTCCCGCCGCGATGGTGACGCCATGCTGTGGCCTTCCCAGGCTTCGCGGGCGGGTCTGCCCCGGGCCCGGCGTTTCTTTGCCGCGGGGCCGCCGCGGGGGATCTCCTGGCTCCTGGAAACCTGCCGCCCAGCCTCGAACCACTACCTGTCTGGCGGCACCATTTGCCGGAGAGGGGCCGTGAGGGGGAGCTGGTGGCGGGGGGCCGGACTGATTGCCCTGCTGTTCGCCATCCCCTGGGGGATCGGGCTGTGGCTGGTCGAAGCGCGGTTCCACGCCCGTCTGGCCGAGGAGCGGGCGCGCGCTCGCGAGGACCTCCAGCAGGTGATGGGCCATCTGCTCCGCATCTCCAGCCCCGAGACCTTCGTCAGTGACCAGGTGGCCCGCTACCGCCGCGCCCTGCGCTGGGACAGGGAAGCCGCCGCCCGGATCGGCCGGGGCATTCTGCCCTGGGCCCGGCTGTACGTGTTCGATGCCGACGGGCGGCGGCTGATGTTGGCGGGCACCACCTCCGGCTTCCGCGCGGCCTCCGAGGACTGCCTGCAGGCCCTGCAGGCGGACGGCCCCTGGGCGGAGGGCGAGACGCGCACGGCGCGCCGCCATTCGCGGCAACAGCGGGGTGCTTCCGACCTTCGGTCGGCCGGCTCCCTGCCGCTGTCCGCCGCGCACGGGCCGGGCTCACCGGAGGAGAATGGCCCCCCGGCCCGCGTGTTCCCGAAGAAAGCGGCCCCGGCCGCCCGGGTGGCGCGGTCGGTGGAGGGACTGCTGGGCTCCCCGCGGGTTCTGGAGATTCTGCGGCGCTCCCCGGGGCGCCTCGTCAAT
>CAZKPI010000289.1:5994-6311 GCA_964554555.1 uncultured bacterium | reverse complement strand
GTCCGACCCCCAGCCGCTCGCGCGAGGCGGCGAAGAAGGCGGCCGCGGTGCCGGCCACCGCCAGGAGGAAGGACAGCACCGTCAGCACCCCGAGAATGGCCAGAAGGGCCATGCCGGTCCGCCGGCGGCGGGACCAGGGCTGGAGGCTGGCCGGGCGGGGGGGATGTCCTCCGGACGGCGGTGGGCCGGGCGGCTTCGCCCTGCCGTCCGCGGCGGCCGGCCCGCCTGGCGGATCCACTGCCAGTCGGCCCTCTTCCGATGCGCCCAGCGGGCGCGGTTCGCCGCCCCCCGTGTCGGCACCGAGGAGTGACCGACCT
>CAZKPI010000289.1:0-5983 GCA_964554555.1 uncultured bacterium | reverse complement strand
CGGGGTCGGTCTGGGGGGCGGCCGCCGGGCCGCGGGAGGGGCATTTCCTACTTCTTGGTCCAGTCGCTCCGCAGAAGGAGTTCCTCCTCGGTCACCCACCCCTTCTGGATCTTGCCGTTGGCATCGGGAATGGTCTGAACCAGAAGCGTGTCGCCGACGTATTCGAGGATCTTGAACCGGACGTCGCGGGAGATCTTGTACCGGCGGGGTTTGAAGAAGAGGTTCTTCTTCAGGACGTTGTGCTCGTCGCCGCGCCGCTCGTAGAGATACAGGTCGGTCTTGGTCCGGAACTCGCCGGCGATCGACGGAGCGGTCGCGGGGACGGCCGGTTCGGCCGGGGCGGCGGGCTTGGCGGGCTCGGCGGCGGGCTTGGCCGGCTGGGCCGCGGGGACGGCCTTGCCGCTCTCACCGGCGGCCACCTTGGTGCCGCACTTGGCGCAGAACTTCGCGGTCGCGCTCAGCTTGGCCCAGGCCGGCAGGGTCAGGGCCAGGCAGAAGACCAGGAGCAGTCCGAGGGTACGCATGTCGTCAACCTCCCATCAGGCAGGGCCGTCGCCGGCCCCGGATCTTCCGACATGTTACCCGGATTCCCCGCCCCGCTCAACCTCGCCCGCCGCCCCAGGAATCGCGATGGACTGACCCTCGTTGGCCCCCCAGCGGGAATTCCGGGGACACATGACCAAACGGGTTTTTCCCCATTCCAGCGAACGGACCATGGCCGGAGAGGGTTTGCGGGCGGCCAACCGCCGATCGTTGCGGGGACGCTGGCGGGCTTCTTCCAGGATCCGACCGGCACGACCTCGGAAATGGGCCGCGGGCGCCACGGAGGACGTTCCTGCCGCGGACCCGCCCCGCCATTCTCACGTTTCTCGGGGGTCACGGGGCATCCTTGACCGTCCCGCCGGTGGCGTGCTAACATTTCGAAGTTTCGTGTTTCGACGAAACGAGCGCGGCGGCCTCCCGTGGCCGCCGATCCTGAGAAAGCCAGGAGTCATCCATGCCGCCGAAAGAGAAAACCCCCTCCCACCCAGACCAGATCCGCATCTCCGTTCGCGATGGCTATGGGAGGATCGCCCGGGGTCAGGGGGCCTGCTGTGGGCCGGCCGCCGCCGGGTCTTCCTGCTGCGGCGCGGCCGCCCCGGTCAAACTGGCCCAGGACCTGGGCTACAGCGAGGCCGACCTCGCCGCCCTGCCCGAGGGGGCGAACCTCGGGCTTTCCTGCGGCAACCCCACCGCCATCGCGGCCCTGCAGTCCGGGGAAACCGTCCTCGACCTGGGCAGTGGCGGCGGGTTCGACTGTTTCGTGGCGGCGCCCCGCGTCGGGCCTGGCGGACGGGTCATCGGGGTCGACATGACCCCCGACATGCTGGCCCGCGCCCGTGGGCAGATTCCCGGGTTCACCGCCCGCACCGGCCTCGCCAACGTCGAATTCCGCCTGGGCGAGATCGAGCACCTGCCGGTGGCCGATCAGTCGGTCGACGTCGTCATTTCCAACTGCGTCCTCAATCTCTCCCCCGACAAGGCCCAGGTCTGGCGGGAGATCTTCCGGGTTCTCCGTCCCGGCGGGCGGGTGGCCATCTCCGATCTCGCCCTCCGGCGTCCCCTTCCCGAGACCATCCGGGCCTCTGTCGCCGCCCTCGTCGGCTGTATCGCCGGGGCCCCCCTCATCGCCGAAATCAAAGAGTGGATGGCGGAAGCCGGCTTTGCCTCGCCCCAGTTCACCGAAAAACCCCAGGCCATTGCCGCCATGGTCTCCGGGAACGACCCGCTCTACCGCGAGATTCTCGCCGCTCTGCCCGCCGGCTCGTCCCTGGCGGATTACGTGACCAGCCTTTCCATCCAGGCCGTCCGGCCGCCCTCGTCCCCGACCCACCCCGTCCCGTAGCCAGCGGAGGCGGTCCGGGCATCCCGGGCCGGCCGACCATCGATGCACGGAGAAACCCCGCGATGAAACCCTTTCTGAACATCACCAAGGCCCTGGCCGACGAAACCCGTCTGCGGATCCTCATGGCCCTCCGCGACGACGAACTCTGCGTCTGCCAGCTCATTTCCCTTCTCGGAATGGCCCCGTCCACGGTGTCCCGGCACCTCTACCTTCTCGAACAGGCCGGCCTGGTCGAGAAGCGGAAAGCCGGGAAATGGAACTTTTGCCGTCTCGCGGGCCCCTCGGCTCCTCCCCCGGTGCGGGGCGCCCTGCGTCTTGTCCGGGAGGCGCTGGCGGCGAGCCCCCGCATCGCCCGTGACGCCGAGCGCCTGGCCGCCATCACGTCCATGAGCCTCGAGGAAGTCTGCCTTCCCCTGAACGACAAGCGCAAGAGAAAGGCCAGGAGATGACGCTCCGCCTTCTCTTCCTGTGTACCGGCAATTCCTGCCGCAGTCAGTTGGCGGAAGCCTGAACCCGCCATCAAGGAGTCTGACCATGGTTGCCACCGAAGCTTGTGTCACCAAGGAATCCCAGGGCCTGGGTTTCTTCGAGCGGTATCTGACCCTCTGGGTCGCTCTCTGCATCGTGGCCGGCATCGTCCTGGGCAAGATCGCCCCGGGGGTCGCCACCTATCTCGACAGCCTCTCCATCAACGTCGACGGGGCGCCGGTCGTTTCCATCCCCATCGCCATCTGCCTGTTTTTCATGATGTATCCCATCATGGTCAAGATCGACTTCGCCGAGGTTCTCAAGGCTGGCAGGAGCCTCAAGCCGGTCGGCCTGACCCTCTTCGTCAACCGGGCCATCAAGCCGTTCACCATGTACGCCATCTGTGCCTTCTTCCTCGGCACCCTGTTCCTTGGCTTGATCGGCCCGGAGGCGACCGACCTGGTCAAACTGCCGCTCGGCCTCGACCTGCCCGTGGATTCCCTTCACGGCGAAGGGAAGGTCGTCCTGGTCAACGGCGTCAAGATGCTCCAGGTTCCCCTCTGGCGCAGTTACCTGGCCGGCTGTATCCTGCTCGGGGTCGCCCCCTGCACGGCCATGGTCCTGGTCTGGGGGTTCCTCGCCCGCGGCAACCCCGGTCACACGCTCGTCATGGTCGCCATCAACAGCCTGACCATGCTCTTCCTGTATGGGCCGCTCGGCGGTTTCCTGCTCGGGGTCGGCCGTCTGCCGGTTCCCTGGCAAGCCCTTCTCCTGTCGATCGGCATCTACGTCGCCCTGCCCCTCGTGGCGGGGTACATCTCCCGCCGCTGGATCATTTCGGCCAAGGGTGAGGAATGGTTCAACCGCTCCTTTCTTCCTTTCCTCACCCCGATCACGATCGTCGCCCTCCTGCTGACCCTCGTCCTCCTGTTTTCCTTCAAGGGCGAGGTCATCCTCGGCAACCCCTTGACCATCCTCTGGCTGGCCATCCCCATGTTCATCCAGACCATGTTCATCTTCTGGCTCGGCTATGCCTTGTCGATTGCCCTGAAGCTGAGCTACGAGGATGCCGCCCCCTCGGCCATGATCGGGGCCTCCAACCACTTCGAGGTCGCCATCGCCACCGCCACCATGCTTTTCGGCCTGTCGTCGGGGGCGGCCCTCGCTACCGTCGTCGGCGTCCTCATCGAGGTGCCGATCATGCTCTGGCTGGTCCGGATCTGCCAGAGCACCACCCACTGGTTCCGCCGTGAGGCCGGGCCGGGGTCCTGACCCGCGGCCGCCCGGGCGCCGCAGGTTCCAGACCGGACGCCGTCTGCCGTGTTCCAGGAGCGGAGGCGAAGTTTGATCCTCCCCCCAGGCTCCCGGGGGCCCCTCACTCCGCCCGGGGCTGGTGGAACTGTTCCTCGATGACCCGGAAGAAGACCTCGCGTTCGGGCGGCTCGCCGGCGCTCACCTCGACCCCGTTGACGAAGACGCTGGGAATCTTCTTGAACTTGCCCTTCCCGCTTCGCGCGCTCCGGTAGCCGTTCGTCGGCGTCACCGGGCAGGCCGTTCCGGCCTCGTATTCGTCGATCCGCAGTTGTCCGGGATATCGCTCCATCGCTTCGTTGGCCAGTTCCCGGATGGCCCGGCACTTCCGGGTCGGCGGACAGGCCAGCAGGAGCTCGATCCGCAGGGGGCCGCCGGTCATACCGCCTCCAGGGCCGGTTCCGTCCGGTTCCAGCCGGGATGGCCATACTTGTGCTTGCGCAGGGGGACCGCTTCTTCCATCTCCCAGGCGGACAACGGTTCCCGCTCCAGGCGGACGCCGCGCTCCTGGGCAATGGTCGCCGCCAGCGCGGCGATGCCTTCCTCGGGGGTCAGCGTTGCCTTCCCGCACCGGCGCAGGGTGGTCACCCGCTCGGCGAGGGAGGCCGCGCCATGGCGGCCGAGCTTGTCCGGCCCCGGCCTCAGGACCGCGGCCATCGTTTCCAGGTCTGCATCGACGAGCAGTGCTCCGGAAAAGGCCCGGATCCCGTACCAGTCGGTCAGCGTCAGCCCCGCGACCTTCCGGCCCCCGACCAGGATGTCGTTCGGCCGGGCGAAACAGGCCTCCCCCGCGACTCCCATCCTTCCCAGGGCCTTGACGATGAGCCCGCCCCAAAGGGCCAGGGCTTCCGCGGGCCCCGCCGCCGACCGGGCGTCCCGGCGGCAGACCACCGAAAACAGGAGACAGTCGCGGTCGCAGTAGATGGCCCCGCCTTCGCTGGGCCGCCGCACCACCGGCAGGTCCCGCCGCCGGCACTCGGCCAGATCGACCTCCCGGGCCGCCTCCTGCGAACTGCCGATGAGCACGCACGGCGACAGCCGCCGCATCACCACGGTGGCCGGGGCCGGGCCTTCGTCGAAGGCCCGCCACACGGCTTCCAGGCTCGCCAGATGGAAGACCGGATCTTCGGTGTCCTCAACGATCAGTCGCCACTTGTCAGTCATGGAAGACGCACCCCTCCTTGCAGTCCGGAACCCGTGAGAAGTGGCGGCACCGCACCGCCAGCGGCTCCAGGGTCCTCCCCGACCCCCAGGACGGGGGAAGGGAAAAGGCGGTTTCGGTTGCGGCGGCGCCCGGGCCCGGGCTTCCCGTCGCCCCCGTCGCCCCCGTTGCCCCGCGCAGGAATTCCCAGGTCGATGCCAGCGTGGCCAGGGCGCTCTGCCGGCAACACCGTCCCCCCGGGTGCCGGGCGATGGCCTCCATCGCCTGCCCCGACGCCCGCAGGACCGCCCGCCGTTCCCCGTCGCTCGCTGGCGTGGCGCCGGTCAACAACGAGACCACCGCTCCGGCGGCCGCCCCCGCCCCGCACACCCCGGTCTGGGCGCAGGACAGCGCGGGGATCTCCGACAGCCGGTCGATGGCCGCCGCGACCCGCCCGGCGGGGAGATCGGCCAGGCCGCGATTCCGCAACACCGCGACCAGGACCGGCGCCAGCACGAAGTGGAACGGCGGCCCGTGACCCTGGAAGGCCCCGTGGGCGGTGACCAGATGGAACAAGGCCACCGGGTCGGTTTCCCGGCTCCGCTCGCAGATCCTGGCGACCACTTCGCGAGGATCCCCCGTGCGGCAGTGCTCGCACACGTAGTGCCCGTTCCCGCACCGGACCTCCGCCTCCTCCCCGGTCCCGCAGAACAGGCAGGTCATCAACCCGGCGGCCTCCTGCCACGGGGCCTCGCAGAGAGGACAACCACGCCGGGGTGCCCGGGGACCGCTGGTGGTCATCCCCAGACCGCCCCGAAGGCCATGCCCGTCGCCGTGGCCAGGATGACGACCAGAACCACGAAGGCGAAGGTCTTGCGGAACCCCATCACCTGGTTGATGACCAGCATGCTGGGCAGGGACAGGGCCGGCCCGGCCAACAGCAAGGCCAGAGCGGGCCCCTTCCCCATGCCGCTGCCGATGAGACCCTGGACGATGGGCACTTCCGTCAGCGTCGCGAAGTACATGAACGCTCCGAACACGGAGGCGAACAGGTTCGCCCCCAGGGAATTGCCCCCGACCATGGCTCTGACCCAGTCGTTGGGAATGAGCCCTTCCCGGCCCACCCGCCCGAGCAGGAATCCCGCCACCACGACCCCGCCCAGCAGGAGCGGGAGGAT
>CAZKPI010000288.1:299-6317 GCA_964554555.1 uncultured bacterium | reverse complement strand
GGCCGCGTTCATCTGCCGCCAAGACCATTTTTCCATCCCCCAGACGGGATTGACCAGGGAATCCATTACCCTGGCATCTCGCCCGCGCCGGGGAACAACCCGGGAGCCGTGCCTCCCAGGTGCCGGGTGGCGGCCCGGGATCGAGAAAGCCGACCTGCGGCGGGGGTGTCGCAGGCGGACGTCGGGGTGCGACGTTGCAGACGCGGGGCCGGCCGGCGGCGGAAACGCTGGAAAATGGCTCCAGGAAAGGAATGCGACGGGTTCCGGCAGGTTGGCACGATTCTTGGTGAACCATCAGTGGAGGCCGGAACATTTCCGCCGCGTGGTACCATTCCCGCGGTTGGAGACTTGGCCCCATCCGTTTCCGCCTCTCCCATTCCCCTTCCGTTGAGGTGAGCCATGGACATCAACAAAATGACGCAGAAGTCGCAGGAAGCCCTTCAGCAGGCCCAGAATTTGGCCGTCCAGTACGGTCACCAGGAGGTCGACGTCGAGCACCTTCTGCTGGCGCTGATCGGACAGCAGGACGGCCTGGTGCCGCGTCTGCTGAACCGGCTGAACGTGCCGATCGACGCCCTTCAGCATCGGGTCGAGGCCGAGCTGGCCCGCAAGCCCCGCGTCTCGGGGCCCGGCGCCAAGCCTGACCAGATTTTCGTCACGCGCGCCCTGTCGGCGGTGCTGGTCAAGGCCGAAGAGGAGATGAAGGCGCTGAAGGACGAGTATCTGTCGGTCGAGCACCTTCTGCTGGCCATGATCGCCGGCGGCAACGAGACCGCGGCCGGCCGCGTCCTGCTGGCCCTCAAGATCGACCGCGACCGCATTTTGGCCGGTCTGACCGAGATCCGCGGCAACCAGCGGGTCTGTTCCGCCAATCCCGAGCAGACGTACGAGGCACTCGAGAAATATGGCCGCGACCTGGTGCGCGAGGCGCAGAAAGGGAAACTCGACCCGGTCATCGGCCGCGATGCCGAGATCCGGCGGGTGATCCGCATCCTGAGCCGGAAGACGAAGAACAACCCGGTGCTGATCGGCGAGCCGGGGGTCGGCAAGACCGCCATCGTCGAGGCGCTGGCCCAGCGCATCCTGGCCCGCGACGTGCCCGAGGGGCTGAAGGACAAGACCGTCTTCGCCCTCGACATGGGGGCCCTGATTGCCGGGGCAAAGTTCCGGGGCGAATTTGAGGAGCGGCTGAAGGCGGTGCTGGCCGAAATCAAGCAGAGCGAGGGCCGCATCATCCTGTTCATCGACGAACTCCATACCATTGTCGGCGCGGGCAAGGCCGAGGGGGCCATGGACGCCGGCAACATGCTCAAGCCGATGCTGGCCCGCGGCGAACTGCACTGCATCGGCGCGACCACGCTCGACGAATACCGCAAGCACATCGAGAAGGACGCCGCCCTCGAGCGCCGGTTCCAGCCCGTGCTGGTTGAACAGCCTGACGTGGCCGACACCATCTCGATCCTGCGCGGGCTGAAGGAGCGGTTCCAGGTCCACCACGGAGTGCACATCCATGACCGGGCCCTGGTGGCGGCCGCGACCCTCTCGCACCGCTACATCTCGGACCGGTTCCTGCCCGACAAGGCCATCGACCTGATTGACGAGGCCTGCGCCATGATCCGCACCGACATCGATTCGATGCCGACCGACCTCGATCAGGTGACCCGCCGCACCATGCAGCTGCAGATCGAGGAGGCGGCGCTGGGCAAGGAAAAGGACGAGGCGAGCGCCGCCCGGCTGGCCGAGGTGCGCAAGGAACTGGCCGACCTGCGCGAGCGGGGTGACGCCATGCGCGCCCAGTGGGAGAGCGAGCGCGAGGTGATCAAGAAGGGCCAGGCCCTGCGCGAGGAGATCGAGAAGCTCCAGCTCGAGATCGCTGCGGCCGAGCGGGCCAACGACCTGAACCTGGCCGCCGAGCTGAAATACGGGCGACTGCCCGAGGCCCAGAAGCGGCTCACCAATCTCGAGGAGGAGCTGAAGCGCAAGCAGAGCACCGGCAAGCTGGTGCGCGAGGAGGTCACCGAGGAGGAGATCGCCGACATCGTGGCGCGCTGGACGGGCATTCCCGTCACCCGGCTGATGGAGGGCGAACGCGAGAAACTGCTCAAGCTCGATTCCCTCCTGCACCAGCGGGTGGTCGGCCAGGACGAGGCGGTACAGCTGGTTGCCGACGCCGTCCTGCGGTCGCGGGCGGGCATCAAGGATCCGCGGCGGCCGATCGGGTCGTTCATCTTCCTGGGCCCCACCGGTGTGGGCAAGACCGAACTGGCCAAAGCCCTGGCCCAGGCGTTGTTCGACACCGAGGAGAACATCGTCCGCATCGACATGAGCGAATACATGGAGAAGCACGCGGTGTCGCGGCTGATCGGGGCCCCCCCGGGCTACGTGGGCTACGACGAGGGCGGACAGCTCACCGAGGCGGTGCGGCGCAAGCCCTACGCGGTGGTGCTGTTCGACGAGATCGAGAAGGCGCATCCCGACGTCTTCAACGTTCTTCTCCAGATCCTCGATGAGGGGCGGCTGACCGACGCCAAGGGCCGCACCGTCGACTGCAAGAACACGGTCATCATCATGACCAGCAACATCGCCGCCCAGCGGCTGATCGAGGGCATCGGCCCTGACGGCCAGCTCGATCCGGCGGTGCGCGAGGAGGCCCTGTCCGAGGTGAAGGCCACCTTCCGGCCGGAATTCTTCAACCGCATCGACGACATCGTGCTGTTCAAGCCCCTGACCATGTCCGAATTGAACCGGATCGTCGACCTGCAGTTGGCCGACCTGCAGAAGCGGCTCGACGAGCGGCGCATCACCCTGCGGCTGACCGAGGGCGCGCGCACCCACCTGATCGAGCGGGGCTACAGCCCGGTCTACGGGGCCCGGCCCCTGAAGCGGCTCCTGCAGAAGGAGGTCGAGACCCGGCTGGCGCGGTCGCTGATCGCCAACGGGATCGCCGACGGTTCGACCCTCACCCTGGCGCTGGAGAACGGGCAACTCACCCTCCAGAAAGAAAAGCCGGCCGCCGCGAAGAACGTCGGTGAGGCAGGCGGGCGGCGCGGCGGATAAGGCCAGGGTGAGCCGGATCCCTTCCCTGGGAAACCGGGTCCGGGAGGGTGGCGGGGGTACGGTCAGGGAACGGATAACGGGCCGGGCGACCGGTGGGGAAATGACACCGCGTGCGGCCGATCGGGACGGGGAGGGGGGGAATGGACGACATCGGCGGGTGGGCGGGGTTCCTGGTCTGGACGGGGGTCAAGATCACGCTGGTGACCGTGGCCCTGGTGGTCATCATGACGATGGTCGACCCGTTCTACTTCGACCAGCCGCTGGCGGTGGCCGAGGCCGGGATGGAGGCCGGGCAGGCCCCGCCGCCGCCGTTCGCCACCTCGGTGGTGTTCACCGCCGAGCTGGGTGAGCCGCTCAAAGTGGCCCTCGGGGCCCGCGACGCGGGCACGCGGGCCCGGGTGGAGGTTCTCCAGCCGTCCGGGTTTGCCGCCTACGACCGCCAGCTCGAAATCCGCAAGCCGACGACCATGGCCAGCCGCCAGGGGTGGCAGGCCTTTTCGGTCGGTGTTCCGGAAACGGGAACCTATACCATCCGCGTGACGCAGGATACCCCTGGAATGATCAAGATCTACCTGTTTCAGGGCCCCTTCCTGGCCCGCATGTTCTTCCTGCCGGTGTTCGCCGCCTTCCTGGTGCTGGTGATCGCCTTCCTGCGCCGCGGCCGCGGCCGGGGGGAGAGCCCCAGGGCTTTGGTGCCCGTCGCCGAAAGTTCCCCGCCCCCGACATCCTGACCTCCCTGGGTCTTTCCTCTCTGAGGCAGGGTACCCCTTCCGGGCCCCTCCGGGGATCAGTATAATTGGGAAAACTCAGTGCCTCGGAGGTGCGGGGTATGCGAACCTCGACGCGATTGACCCTCCTGTTCCTCATCTGCCTGTGGCTCACTCCTGTGGCGGCCCTGTGGGCGGCCGACGATTCCCGGGCGCTTTACGACCAGTACCTGGCGTCCTACAAGAAATACCAGGATGCGGTCTCGGCCGGTGCCTCCGAGGACGAGGTCAAAAAGCTGGCGGCCGCGTTCAACCAGGCCCGGGCCGCCTACGAGCAGTCCGTGGCCGGCGGTCAGACCGCGACGCCCGACAGCGAGTGGGGTGCCAGCGAAGATCAGTCGCTTCCCCTGCCGGCCGGTTCCACGGGCCCCTCGACGGGAACCGGGTCCGGAGCGTCCGGCCAGAAGGCCCCCGCGGTGCTGACCAGCACGCTGAAGGAGCTGTGGAGTTCGAACGGCCGCAAGGTGGCCGACAAGGCGATCAAGGTGCTCGACCGCTACATCGCCGCCAACCCCGACTCGACCTACGCGGTCAGGGCCAAATACGAGGTGGCCAAGGCCTACGAATACCTGAAGGGCGACAACGAGGCCTCCACCAAGGTCCTGAACGAGATCGCCGGTGACCCCAGGGCGGGCGCCTACGCCAAGCTGGCGCAGAACCGCCTCACCTATCTGAATGTCTGCCGGCAGTATGCGCAGTGGAAGACGACCCTCACCCAGAAGCGGAACGCCATGGATGCGGCCTATGAAAGCTATCGCAACACCAGCTGGCTGGCCTTCCCGGTCCGCGGGTTCCGGTGGGTGGGGTATGTCGGCAAGCTGATCTCCTTCCAGAAGGCCCAGAACGACTTCGAGGAGTTCGAAATCAAATTCGAAGAACTGGCCGCCCCCTACGTGCCCCCGGTCGATGTGGCCTTCGACCTGTTCAAGACGGCCAACGGGTCGGAGGACGAGAGCGCCACGGTGCGCCTGGTCTACGACAACAACCAGGGCTGGTACGCCCGCTGGAAGCTGATCAACGAGGCGCGGTCCTCGATCGACCTGCAGTATTTCATCGTCGAGGACGACATCTTTGGCATGGCCCTCTGCGGCGCATTGCTGAAGAAGGCGCGCGAGGGTATCAAGATCCGGTTCATGATGGACGCCCGCGGCACCAAGGGTTTCACCCGCAAGCTGATGGGCCAGGATTTCATCCAGGAGCTGGTGGCCTTCCCCAACGTTGAGGTGAAGGTGTTCAACCCGGTCCACACCAACCTGGCGACGATGCTCCTCGACATCCGCAAGATCATGTCCTCGAACCATGACAAGATCGTCGTGGTCGATGACGAGTATGCGGTCATCGGCGGGCGCAATGTGTCGAGCCACTACTTCGTCCTGCCCGAGGACATGCCCGAGTGCTACCGCGACTGCGACGTCGTGATCCACAGCCCGGCGGTGGCGAAACAGCTGGCCTACGCTTTCGAAGAGGAGTTCAAACCCCTCAAGCAATACTCGATCCAGAAAGACCTGTGGGGCAATATCGATATCATGAGCCGGGAACTGGAAGCGGCGCTGAAGGCGATGGATTTCTTTATCCGCGGCCGCGGCCTCTTCCAGGTCAAGGGGGGCGACAAGCGCACCCTCAAAGCCCTCGCGGAATACAACGCCGAATTGGCCGGGTACAAACACATGACCCGGTTTGAGTCGTTCTCATTGCTCGAGGGGTCCCACGTCGCGGCGGTCAAGATCATCGACAAGCATTCCTTGTTCGGGGAACGCAACGACATCACCGACCAGCTGGTGAAGTTCATCGACGGGGCCCGTCAGGAGATCGTCATCCAGAACCCCTACGTGGTGCTCACCGAACGGGCCGAGGCCGCCCTGAAGCGGGCCGCAAAGCGCGGCGTGCGCATCTACATCCACACCAACAGCCCCGCCTCGACCGACAGCCTGGCAACGCAGGCGATGTTCTACGGCGACTGGAAACGCATCCTCAAGGAGATCCCCACCTGCCGCATCTTCACCTACTACGGCAAGCGGAAACTGCACGCGAAGAACTTCTGTTTCGATGGCAAGCTGAGCATCATCGGCACCTACAACATGGACTACATGAGCCAGGACATCAACTCCGAGGTGGTGGCCGCCATCAAGTCGACCGCCTTCGCCCGGCAGTTGCGCACCGAGATCTTCGGTGATATCGCCCAGTCGAAGGAGTA
>CAZKPI010000288.1:0-222 GCA_964554555.1 uncultured bacterium | reverse complement strand
CCTGGCTGATGAAGGTCATGTCGAAGATGACCTTCCTCAAAAAGCTCATCTGATCGCCCTTCCCTGACCTTCGGTCGTTCCAGGCCCCCGCCGCTCTCCGGCGGGGGCCTTGCCGTGGTGACGGGGTTTCCTCCCCCGGAATTGCCGGACCGGGCAAGGAGTGACCCGGAGAACGGTAAGCGCTCAATGAACCACATCTTCTCGTCGGGTGGGGCCTATGGT
>CAZKPI010000287.1:0-6341 GCA_964554555.1 uncultured bacterium | reverse complement strand
TCTCCCCTGGACGCGGGCCTGGAACAGCCCTGATCCCTCACTGGTGGTGACCGCCCGTGGATTCGCCGGCCCGGCGCGGTTTTCCCCTGAGGGGGGAGCGGCCGGGAAAGGACCCCAAACCGCGGTTTCATGGACATTCCGCCCCGCATGGGATATATTTGAAGAGGAGGGAGGTACCCTTATGATGGTAGAACGGAGTATGAATTCCATCGCCAACACCCTCAGCAACGTTCAAGACGCCCAGGGAAGGACGCTCGAACGAATCGCCTCGGGGAAGCAGATTCTCACGGCGGCGGATGACCCCGCCGCCCTGGCGGTGACGGTGGCCCTGGAATCGCAGATGCGGGGGCTGAGCCGGCAGATCGCCAACCGCCAGGACGAGATCTCGCTCATCCAGACCGCAGAGGGGGCGCTTGGCACCACCGGAGACATGATCCAGCGCATGCGCGAGCTGTCGATCCAGGCCGCCAACGGCACCCTGACCGACACCGACCGGCAGGCCATCCAGATGGAGATCGGCCAGCTGAACCAGGCGATCGACCAGATCGCCAACAACACGCAGTACAACACCAAGCCCCTGCTCAACGGCACCTTCTCCATGCAGCTCCAGAGCGGGGATTCCCTGTCCATCCCCCGCATGGGCGCGGCCGAACTGGGCACCATGGGCGTCGATGTCACCACCCAGGCGGGGGCGCAAAGCGCCCTCGGAGCGGCCGACCAGGCCATCCAGGCGGTGACCGCCCAGCGGTCGACGCTCGGCGCGGTCCAGAACGGCATCGTCGCGCAGATCCAGGAACTGCAGAACGAGTATGCCAACACCATGGCCGCCAACTCGAAGATCGCCGACGCCGACCTGGCACGGGAGATGGTGAACCTGACCAACCAGCGCATCCAGTCGGAGGCGGCCGTCCGCACCTTCCAGGTCAATGACCAGATGCGCAGTTCCGTCCTGAAACTTCTCGGCTGACCGCCGATCAGTTTTTCTGGGAACGGGCGGCAGTGCCCGTTCCCTTCATTTTTCCCGCCATGCGGGGGTGGCCGGGCAGTCGGTCATCCTGCCATTGGCGTTCGGCGGGAGTTTCCTGCTCCTGCTCATGACCTGGTAAGTCCCGGACCGTTTTCCCATTGGCAGAGGGAATTTGGTTGGGGTATCATCCCAGACGGAAGCCGGGGCAAGGGCGGGCGGGGAATCCCACGGGGGCCCGTCCGTCCGTGCAGGAGAAGGATTCCACGGCCGGGGCCACCTCTTGGGAGGCTCGGAGAAAGAGCCCGGAGGTGCCGGTTCCCGGAGTCCCTTTTCTGGCGCCGGGCCCGGGCATGAGTTCGTTCCGTTGGGAGGATATCCATGACCGCACCAGCAGGCCCTGCCGGTTCCCGGCCGGCCGATCCCGTACCCTCGACCCCGGACGCAGACAGGGCTGAAGGCCAGTCCGCCCCGGCCAGCGGGACGGCCGCGCTTTCTGAAGGAAGCCCGGGCGCATCTCCTGCCGCGCCTGGGCCATCCCACCGACTGCCCGCCGGCGTCCCCCTTCCCCTGAACGACGACCGCCCCGGCCTGGGAGGAACCATCAGCGGTTCGGTTCCCCTGGCCGGCCCGAAACTGCAGGAGACCACCGAGGTGGCCGCTCTCCTGGCCGAGGCCCAGGCGGCTCTGGTCCGCGGAGACATGCAGAGGGCCACCGACCTGTTCAAGGCCGCCGCCGATGCGGCGCAGGCGGGCAACCCTTCGGCCGGCCAGCCGGCCCCCGGTGGAAGCGACCCCGCCACCCGGGAATGACCTGGGCCACCCCGGATCGACATCTCCCGCCGTTTGGCCTGGAAGGAGACCGGAAGCCCTCCAGAAGGCATGGAACCGTTGCCCCCCCGACCGGCCGCCGCCGCCTGACCAGCTCCATGCCCGGTTTCATCCTCTGGCTGGCCACCCGGCCTTCCCCGGCCCTGGCCCATGCCCCCGATTTCGGCGAGATCCTCGCATCGGTTCTCATGTTTTCGTTGCCCACCCTGGTGTTGGCGGCCTGCTGTCTGCTCGCCCTGCTGACCGGCGGCTGGTATCGCCTCCGCCCGGCGGCGGCCTGGGCTGGCCTCATCGCCTGGCTCGCCCTGGGGGCGGGTGGGCTGGCCTGGATCTACTCGGCGATCTTCCTGCTCTTCTTCCGGGGGCCCTGGTTTGGGGGGTATGCGATCTTCCTGGTGGTCATCGGGGTGATCATGGCCGCCACCTTCCGGATGGTTTCCCACCCTTCCACGTCCGTGGATCCGGCGGTCCCGCCACCCCCGCCCGACAGCCCCCGGTCGGCAGTCCTATGAAACGGCAACCAGGCGAGCAACAACCGCGCCGATCGACACGCTCCCCTTCCCGTCCCCCCCAGAGAAAGACCGCCAAGAGCCATGTGGGGAAGGCTCCCAGCGTTCCCCAGCAGGGAAAGCCAGGTTTTCCCGGCCAACCCGGGGAACTGGCCGCTCTCATCGCCCGGCATTGGCCCAATTGGCCGTTTCTCGTCCATATCAGCGGGAAGGGGGTCGTCACCTCCTTCCGGCTTCTCCAGCCGGCGCCGTGGCTCGCCGCCTCGCCGGAACCCGTTGTCGAGCTGGCAGACTGGCGAACCATCATCCATGCCGAAGACCACGGCCTGGTCGGGAATCTGGTGGAAAAGCTCCGGAACCGTGAAGAGACCGGGTTCGAACTCCGGCTCCTGAGTCCGCCGTTTCCGACGACCGCCGCCGGCACGACTGCTGTTCCTGCCTTCCGATGGGTCCGCGGCTTCGCCCGTCTCCTGACCATCGAAGACCCCACCGGGATCTGGGCGGCGGGGTCCCTCCAGGACATCACCCAGGAGCGGCAGGTCCTGCAGGGACTGCGGGAATCGGAGGAGAAGTTCCGCCTTCTCGCCGAGGAGTCGCCCAACATGATCTTCATCAACAAGCGGGGGCGGGTGGTCTTCGCCAACCGCCAGTGCGAAGAGGTCATGGGATACACCCGCGAGGAGTTCTATTCCCCCCGGTTCGACTTCCTTTCCCTGATTGCCCCCGAATCTGTCGACTACGTCCGCCAGGCTTTCCAGGCCCACATGCAGGGGACTTCCATCGCCCCCCGCGATTACGACCTGATCACCAAGGACGGCCGGCGGATCAATTCCCTGATCTCGACCAACCTGATCCGCTTCGAAGGCGAGCGCGCCATCCTCGGCATCATCACCGACATCACCGAACGCGTGACCGTCGAGCGGAAACTGCAGGAAAGCGAACGGACCTACCGGGCGATCTTCGAGGCCTCCCCCGATGCGCTTCTGCTGGAAACCCTCGACGGGGAGATCCTCGACTGCAACACCCCGGCCGCCGCCCTGTTCGCCCTGCCGCGCGAGCAGTTGCGCGGCCGCAAAGCCCAGGAGTTCGCCTCACCCGGGGCCCGGGCGGCCATGGACCGGCTCATCCCCGCCGACCTTCAGAACGATGCCGCCTGGGGGGAGACCGAGATGGTGGACGCCAGGGGGCGCTCCTTCCCCGTCGATGTGCGAACCCGGCGGACGCTCATCGGCGACCGGCCGGCGATCGTGGTCTGCGTCCGGGACCTCACCGAACGGAAGCAGGCGGAAGAGGACCGGCGACGGTTCGAACAGCGGGTACAGCACGCCCAGAAAATGGAAAGCCTCGGCATGCTGGCTGGCGGCATCGCCCACGATTTCAACAACCTCCTGACCGGGATCCTCGGCTTCGCCGACCTCGCCCTGCAGGAGATGCCCGCCGGGGCCCCCGGCCGCGACCGGGTCACCCGCATCATGACCGCCGCGCGCCGGGCGGCCGACCTGACCTCGCAAATGCTCGCCTACACGGGAAGGGCGAAGACCCAGGCCATTCCCGTGCATCTGGCCGACCTGGTCCGGGAAATGGGTCATCTGCTCGAGGTCAGCATGTCCCGCAAACACCGGCTCGAGGTGGTCACCACCCCCGGAGTGTCCCCCATCGAGGCCGACCCGACCCAGATCCGGCAGGTGGTCATGAACCTCATCATCAACGCCTCGGAGGCAATCGGTGACCGCCCGGGAACGATCCGGGTGTCTCTCGGCCAGCGGACCTGCCGGCCGGAGGAGCTCGCCGCGGGGGAGATCCATGACCCTCTGCCGGCCGGCGAGTATGCGTTCCTCGAGGTGGCCGATCCCGGCTCGGGCATTCCGCCCGAGGTCCTGCCCAGGATCTTCGAACCGTTCTTCTCGACCAAGTTCGCCGGACGGGGACTGGGACTGGCCGCCGTCCTGGGGATCGTCCGGGCCCACCGGGGAACCATCCAGGTCGAAAGCCGGCCGGGAAAGGGCTCCACCTTCCGTGTCTGGCTTCCCGTTCCCCGTCATGCCGCCCGGAAGGAAGCGGCCCTGACCCCGGCCGCCCCCGCGGGCGCCCCCTCCCCCTGGACCGGCCACGGCACCGTGCTGGTCATCGACGATGAGGCCCCCATCCGCGACCTGGCCTGTTCGATGCTCGGCCGGCTGGGGTTCGAGGTCGTGGTGGGCCGCGACGGGGAGGAGGGGCTGGACGTGTTCCAGGCCCTGTCCGGGCAGATTGTGGCCGTCCTGCTCGATCTGATCATGCCCCGGCTCGACGGCCGGGAGACCCTGGCCCGCCTTCGGCGGCTCGATCCCCACATCCCCGTCCTGTTGTTCAGCGGGTTTTCCCCGGCCCAGGCGCGGGCCGGCCTGGGCCGGGAAGGGCCCACCGGCTTCCTGTCGAAGCCTTTCACTTCGGAGGAACTGGAGGCGGCGCTCCGCCGCCTGCTGACCGGCCGCACGAAGAGACCGGCGGCCAGGCGGCGGACTTCCTGAAACGGCCCCCTGGCCGGCGGGAAACGGGCGTTTGGCGCCGCCCGCCATGGCGACAACGGGTCATGGACGGTCCTCTTTCGCGGCCAGGCGGCGGTAGTCCGGGGAACCCCCTCACCGGGGCCGACGGACGACCCCGCGCTGGGGGGGGGCGGTCAGCGGGTCCTCGGGCCAGGGGTGGCGCGGGTACTGGCCGCGCATCTCGCGCCGCAGGGCGGGATAGCCGTTCTGCCAGAAACTGCGCAAGTCCTGGGTGATCTGCAGGGGCCGGCCGGCCGGCGACAGCAGGTGGATGAGGACGGGCACGCGGCCCCCGACCAGACGGGGGGTCTCGACGAGCCCGAACAGTTCCTGCAGTTTGACCCGCAGGATGGGCGGGCCGTCCGCCTGGTAGAGCAGACGGACGCGACGGCCGGAGGGGACGGCCAGGCGCTCGGGCACGTGCGTGTCGAGGGCCCGGCGGGCGGCGGGCTCCAGTTCCCGCTCGACGAACCGCACCAGGTCGATCTCCCGAAGGTCGGCGAGACTGCGGCAGTCTTCGACCAGGCGGTCGAGATGCTCCAGGAACCAGGCCTGGTCGAGGGCGGGCAGGCGGTCGAAACCGCCCGCCGAGCGGAGGAGGGCGAGCCGCCAGCGCAGTTGGTCGAAGCCTTCCGAACCGGCCAGGACGGCGGCGGGGTCACGCCGGACCTCGGCGGCGAGGGCGGCTTCGACGGCCGGCTTGTCTTCGGGGCGAAGGGCGGTCACCTGTTCCTCGAGCACGAGGTCGGCGAAGCAGACACGGCGCCGGGCGACGACCGCCTGCCGGTCACGGTCGAAGAAAATCTCCCGGTCGCGCCTGATCAAATGGGGGAAGGCCTCTTCGAGCCAGTCCCGCTCGATGTGGCTGGCCCAGCGGATCAGGCCTTCACTGCCGTACCCGTGGCCCGCCCCGTCGGCCGCCACCACGATCACCAGCTCGGAGTCGCGCACCGAACTGCCGGGGTCGAGCCGCAATCCGCGGCCGCCGACCATCACGTATTGGATGACCTCGCCCCCGCCGGCGCGGGGGCGGCGGCGGGCCACCCGGTCGGGGAAGCCGTAGAGCAGGAGTTTCAGCAGGCAATCCTCGCGCGACCGGCGATCGGCGGGGGGGCGGGCGGCGGAGGGGCGACCGGCGGGGGTTCGACGCCGGACGATCTGCTCCAGCTGGCGGGCAATCTCATCGACCCGCCGGGCGACGCGCAGATCGACGGCGGCGGAGCGGCCCTGGAAAGAGACGGCGCGGGCCTCCTGCAGGAGGTCGAGGCGCCACAGGAAGTCACTGCGGCCGAGGAAGGGGGAGGCGCGGCGGTCGTCGGGACGCAGGGCCAGATCGCGCTCGCCGAGGAGGGCGGCGAGATCGGCCGCCTCGGCGCCCAGCCCCTGGTCGGCCGCCGCCACCAGCATCCGGGCCAGGCGCGGGGAGGTGGGCAATTCGAGCATGCGGCGGCCGAGCGGAGTGATGGCGCCGGCCTGGTCGATGGCGCCGAGGCCGGCCAGCACCTGCCG
>CAZKPI010000286.1:0-6378 GCA_964554555.1 uncultured bacterium | reverse complement strand
GGGGCGGGGCGGGGCAGGGAGCGGGTTCCCGAGGCGATCGTGGCCGGGGAGGAGGCCGTTTTCGGCTGGTCCGCGCTGGACAATGGGGCGGTGGCGGAGGCGGGGCGGCGGCCGCCGGGGGCGGCGGCCCCGCCGGGCAGGGAGAGGACGCGGGGGGTGGTGGTGCCGAAGAACGGCCGGCGGGCAAGGGAAGCGGTTCCGGCCCAGGCGGCCGGCGGCCCGACCAGCAGGACGAGAGCGACCAGGCCGGCCAGAAGACGTGAGACAGCCTGGCGCGGCATCCGGTTCCCCAGCGCAGATGCGTTCATTCGCCGCGGGGGTGGGCCTTGCGATGAATTTCTTTGAGGTCGGTGGTGGTCAGATGGGTATAGATCTGCGTGGTCGCGATATCGACATGGCCGAGCATCTCCTGGACGGCCAGAATGCTGGCGCCGCCCTCCAGCATGTGGGTGGCACACGAGTGACGCAGGACATGCGGGGACAGGTGGCGGGTGAGACCAGCCTGCCAAGCCCATTTGCGGACGATTTTCCAGACACCCATCCGCGACAGGGCCTGGCCGAGGGGGTTCAGAAACAGGGTGCGGACGGTCACATCCTTGACCAGGGCTGGCCGGCCCTTGAGCAGATACGCATCGATGGCGGCCAGGGCGAATCCCCCGATGGGCAGGACCCGTTCCCGCCCCCCCTTTCCCATGACGGTGAGGAACTCGCCCTCGCGATGCAGGCTCCCCATCGTCAGGCCGATCAGTTCCGACTCGCGGATGCCGGTGGCATAGAGGGTTTCGAGGATCGCCTTGTCACGAAGGCCAAGCGGGGCGGCAGGGAACTCCTGGCCGAGCAGTTGTTCGATCTCGCTGACCGACAGCACCTTCGGCAGGGGCCGCCCGATCTTCGGGCGTTCCATGACCCGCGTGGGGTTGCCGGTGATCATCCCTTCCCGCACCAGGAACCGGAAGAACCCGCGCAGGGCCGAGGCCTTGCGGGCCACCGAGCGCGGCGCCAGGCCCCGGTCGTGCAGGTGGACCATGAACAGGGTCACCTGGCTCTCCAGGGCGGGGTCGGTCGGACTCCGGTTCTTGTCGGCGAGGAAGGCGAGAAAGTCCTGCAGATCCTTGCGATAGGCCTCGAGGCTTTTCGGGCGAAGCCCCTTCTCCACCGAAAGGTAGGCCAGGAATTGCTCCAATAGGTCGGACGCCATTTTGCCTCCTCAGGCAAAACCACTCTTCCCTATCTATCGGAACATGGCCCCCATTCCCGAATTCCCAGGGGGAAGATGCGGCCGGAGACCAGACCGGCGTGAACCGGCGTGAACCGGCGGCGGAGGGGGGAACCCGCGGCGGGAAAGAGAAGGAAATCGGAAAGGCGGCGGGGCCGGCATCGGCTCCGCGAACCGCCGCCCGCAGGGGACGCCCCTCAGGGGTTCCGCCGGAAGGCCAGGAATTCCTGGTTGGCCAGGACCTGCCGGTACCGGGGATCGGCCTGCAGACGGGCGGCGTGTTCCCGTATGACATCGGCACCGACGGGGGGATACCCGGTGGGCCGGGCGGGAACGACGACCCAGTCGGCATCGCTGGCGTGGAAGGGGAAGAGGAAGACCTCGGGGTTCTGCCAGAAATGGGTGGCCAGGTAGGTCGGGCCGCTGATCGAGTCGCGGGGGCCGACGAGGGCGGCCAGCGAACGGAAGCTGTCGCGCCGGGCCAGGAATTCGGGATCGGCCGCGCGGTCGAACATGGGGAACACCGGCAGGAACAGCAGGGCCACCGCGATGCCCAGCACCTGGCCGAGCAGGACCCGCCGCGCCCAGGCGGGGGGCAGTTGCCCGAGCGAGAAGAGATTGGCCAACAGCAGGGTGGCGCCGAAAGCGGCGGAGTGGTGGTGGCCGAGGGCGTGGGTGTCGAGTGTCGAGGTGAACAGCACCTGGGCGGCCCCGGGCACGCAGGCGACCAGCCAGGGGGTGGGCCGCAGGAGGGGAAGCAGTAGCAGGGGTCCGGCGAAGAACAGCAGGTACTGGGCGTTGAGTTCGCTCAGCAGGACCGCCAGGGTCGGCCCGAGTCCCTGCCGGAAATGGGCATACCGCCAGCCCAGGGCGTGATGGTTCATGCCCAGCCAGGTCATCAGGCCCAGATAGCCGAAGCAGGCCACGGCCCCGACGACCAGCCGCCCGCGGTCACCGGGGGACGTCCAGGCGGCGGCCAGCAGGAAGAAAGCGGCGGTCAGGGCCAGTTCCTCGGTGCCCGCCACCAGAACCGCCAGGGCCGCCAGCATCGCCCGCGGCCGGCCCGCCTGCCAGAACAGGCCCGCCAGCGGGATCCACAGCAGGCTGAAATGGCGAAAGGAGAAATCGAACAGGCTCTGGCTGAGCAGGTGTTGCGGAAACAACAGCCAGACCAGGGCGGCCAGCCCCGCCAGGGCCCCGTCCCCGGGAACCAGCCGCCAGGCCAGGATTCCCGCCGCCACGGCGCCGGCCGCGTGCAGGCCGTGCTGGACCACGAACAGGACGAGGGGGTGCGGCAGGAGTTTGTACAAACCATATAGCGGGTACAAAAGAAGATGGAAATGGTATCGGAAGATGGCGATCGGGCCGGTCGACTCGATGTGGGTCGTGTAGGTCCAGCCCAGACCCTGGTCGAACCGGGCGAGCAACTGGGCGTAACTCGAGGTGTCGATGCCCAGCATCCAGAAATCCCAGCGCAGCCAGGTGGCATACAGGCACAGGCCGAACCAGCCGCCGGCCAGGGCCACCAGGACCGCCAGCCACGCGCCCGGCAGGGCTGGCTGGGCGGGCGCGGCGGGCAGGGTAGGAGCCGCCGGCGGGGGGGGCGTCACGGACAACGACCCGGTCGGGGAGGGCGCGGGGGACATCACGGCCGGATCATACCACGCGGTCCCGAAGGATCTCCAGAGCCCCGACCCCCACGCCAGGGCCGATGGGTGCCCGGGTCAGCATGGCTCAGCCCACGGGCGGAAGACATGAGCGCACCGGCGGCGGCTTCCCCGGAAAGGCCATCCTGGAGGTCGCCGGCGGAGGTCGCCGGCGACGCGCGCCTCGCCGGCCGCCAGGGATGACGACGGCTGTCCAGGCATTCGCCGTGAGGCAAACCCGGATCAGGGCCCAACCGCGGGGCGGGCCTGGGGAAACCGGCACGAAACGGCGGACCGTTCCCCGCCCGGGGGGAGGCCAGACGCGCCGCTACTGGTGCAATTTCTGGGCGAACCGTTCGAGAATCGCGGCGAAGGCCTCGTCGGGAATGCGGTGTTTCTCCGACTCGTGCAGGAGGGGCAGGAGCGCGCGCACGTCGCCGATCTTGGCGAGGGCGTCGAGGGCGTTGCGGTAGACCACCTCTTCGCGATCCTGCAACAGCTCGATCAGGGCCGGGGTCCCTTCCTTGTCGCCGATTTCGCCGAGGGCGAAGGCGGCGGAGGAGCGGATCCATTTGGTCCCTTCCCGGGTCATGGCCACCAGATCAGCCAGAACCTCGCGATGGCCGGTCTTCCAGAGGGCGATGGCGGCGTTCACCCGCACGCGGTCGTTGGGGTCGCGCAACAGCGGGTGCAGGAGGGCCGCCTGGCCGCCGGCCCCGACGCGCCAGAGCCCTTCCACGGCGTTGGCGCGCACCCGGGCGTCCCTAGCGGTCAGGAACTCGCAGAACAGGGGGGCGTGCGATTTGCCTCCCAGGCGGCTCAGGGCCGACAGGAGGGTGGCTTTCACCCAGATGTCCTCCTCGTGCTTGAGCATCTCAGCCAGCCGCGAGACCACGGCCGGCGTCGGTTTCATCTGGGTCAGGGCGTCGATGGCGTTGATGCGGAGCCACCGCTCCCGCGCCCCCAGGAACGGAAGCAATGCCTGGCGGGCTTTCTCGCCCCCGATGCCCCCCAGCACCAGCAGGACCTTTTCCTTCACCACCTGGGCCATCTTCGGCAGTCCCGCGATCAGGCGGTCGACGACGGCCTCCCCCATCGCGGTCAGGCCGGCGATGCCCAGCCGTTTCTGGCTCTCGGTCGAGGAGGCGAGCAGGGCGAAGAACTCGGGGACGAAGGCCGGGTGCCTCTCGGCCTGGGCGGCCGCGAACAGGGCGGCCCGGACCCCCTCATCCCGTTCCCGGCCCAGCATCTCCCGCACCAGCCGGACCCGCTCCTCGGCGGGAAAGACCGGCAGACCCTGCATGGCGAGCAGGCGCAGTTGCGGGTGGGCATCCTGCAGGAGGGTCTCGTAGGCCTCGCGGTCGGCGGGCACCGGGTTGAGGTTGAGCGCCTCGACCAGAAAGACCCGGACGGGATGGGCGGGCGATTTGAGCAGGCGCTTCCACTGCGCCCGCGCCCCTTCGTCACCCAGCCGTGACAGGGCCACATTGGCCAGCAGGGAGACCTCCCACTGGGCACTGCCGGCCAGCATCCGCAGAAGGGCGGCCCGGTCGTGCGAGGGGAACCGGATGAAGTAGCTGA
This sequence comes from uncultured bacterium, assembly GCA_964554555.1. Taxonomy (GTDB): domain Bacteria; phylum Muiribacteriota; class Ozemobacteria; order Ozemobacterales; family Ozemobacteraceae; genus Ozemobacter. Next base: position 1,935 of record CAZKPI010000286.1, on the reverse strand, counting down.
TCGCCTCACCGAGCAGGGCGGTGTCCTTGGTCTGCCCGATGACCTCGCCCATGAAGGCCGCCACCCGCGGGTCCCGGATTTCGCGCAACAGGGCCAGCAGTTTGCGGCGCAGGGGGGCGGGGTGCTCGGGGCCGGCGGCCTTCAGGACCTGGTCGAGGACCGTATCGAGGGGGAAGCGGGGCAGGACCGCCATGGCCTGCTCGGCCAGGGCGTGGTTGTCGGACGGCAGAAATTCGAGGACGTACTTCACCGCCTTGGGGTGGCGGATGCCCCCCAGGGCGGCGAGCGCGGCGGTGACCACCAGCTCATCGGACGAGCCCAGCAGATCGATCAGCAGGTCGGTGTGTTCGGGAACCCCGAGGATGCCCAGGGCCCGGATGGCCAGCAGTTTCTCTTCCCGGTGCCGGCTGGTCAGACCCTTGATGATCTGGGCGAACTTCTTGGACTCGGCCGCGGTCATGGTCACCTCCGATGGTTGTCCGGCCCCGGGGCCGGGTCTTCGATCCGTGTGATGCGGGCCCCCAGGCCGGTCAGCCGCTCGACCAGGTTTTCGTAGCCGCGGTCGATGTGATAGACGTTGCTCACCTCGGTCGTCCCCTCGGCGACCAGGCCGGCCATCACCATGGCGGCCCCGGCCCGCAGGTCGGAGGCGGAAACCGGGCACCCGGTCAGGTGGTCCACCCCATTGATCACCACGGTGCGGTCGCGGATGCTCAGATTGGCCCCCATGCGCACCAGCTCGGCGGTATGCATGAAACGGTTCTCAAAGACCGTCTCGGTGACCAGCGAGGTGCCCTGGGCCAGGCACATGGCCACGGTGAGCTGGGCCTGCATGTCGGTGGGAAACCCGGGATACGGCAGGGTCTTGACCTCGATTCCCTTCAGGCGGGCGGGGGCCTCGACGGTGATCCGGTCGTCGGCCACCTCGATGGCGGCGCCCATTTCGCGCAGTTTGGCGATCACCGCCACCTGGTGGGCGGCCTGGGCGTCGCGCACCACCAGCGGCCCCCGGGTCAGGGCGCCGAGAACGAGGAAGGTGCCGGCGTCGATGCGGTCAGGAATGACGCGGTAGGAAACACCGCGCAGGCGTTCGACCCCATCGATCTGGATGGTGGGCCCGCCCGCCCCCTGGACCCGGCCGCCCATGGCGTTGAGGAAATCGGCCAGATCGACGATTTCCGGCTCCTGCGCGGCGTTCTCGATGGTGGTGGACCCCTCGGCCAGGCAGGCGGCCATCATCAGGTTCTCGGTGGCCCCCACCGACGGGAAGTCGAGGTGGATGCGGGTGCCCACCAGCCGGTCGGCCACCGCCACGGCGAACCCGCCGTCGATGGAGACCCGTGCGCCCAGGGCTTCGAATCCCTTCAGGTGGATGTTGACCGGCCGCACCCCGATGGCGCACCCCCCGGGCAGGGGGACGCGGGCCCGCCGGAGCCTGGCCAGCAGAGGACCCATGACGAAGAAGCTGGCGCGCATGGTCTTCACCAGCTCGTAGGGGGCTTCCTCCTGGATGCCGCCGCTGGCGCTGACCTTCAGCCGGCCGGGGCCCTCCCACTCGCTGGCGGCGCCGAGCGCGCGCAGAACCTTCTGCATGGTCTCCACGTCATTCAGACGCGGCACGTTGGACAGGCGGACGGCGTCCCCGCACAGCAGGGTGGCCGCCATGATGGGCAGGGCGGCATTCTTGGCGCCCCCGACCTTGACCTCGCCGGACAGGGGCCGGCCTCCTTCAATCACGATCCGTGCCATGGTCAGTCGATGCCGATCCTTTCGAGGTTGATGTTGCCCTCCCGCAGGATGTCGAGGGCCAGGGAATCGGGATACTCGCCGAGGAAGATCACCCGGGTGATGCCCGCGTTGATCAGCATCTTCGCGCAGGTGATGCAGGGCTGGTGGGTGCAGTACAGCTCACTGCCCTTCAGCACCACGCCGAAC
>CAZKPI010000285.1:0-6384 GCA_964554555.1 uncultured bacterium | reverse complement strand
GGATCTCGTCCTTGCCCAATCCGGGCGTGGCGTAGAACCCGGCGGCCGGCGCCACCAGCACCGACTCTCCGTCAGCCTGGAAGTCGGTCAACAGCCAGCGGGCGAACGCCTCGGCGTCCTTGATCGGCAGTTTGACGATGACGTAGAACGCGCCGGTCGGGGTCTTGCAGATGGCCCCCGGGATCGCCGCCAGACCGTTCATCACGGCGTCGCGCCGGCGCTGATACTCCTCGAGGATGGGCTTGAAATACGAGGGGTCCATCATCAGGCCGGCCCGGCTGGCCCACTGCTCGACCGTCGGCGAGCTGAGGCGGGCCTGGGCGAACCGCAGGCAGGCGTCCATGACCGCTTTGTTCTTACTGCAGATGGTGCCGATGCGGGCCCCGCAGGCCGAATACCGCTTCGACACGCTGTCCAGCAGGATGGCGTGCTCCTCGAGACCGGGGATCTGCAGGATCGAGGTGTGGGTCAGGCCGTCGTAGGTGAACTCGCGGTAGACCTCGTCGGCCAGCAGGAAGATGTTGTGCTTCTTGGCCAGGTAGCCCAGGCCCTCGAGGGTCTGCCGCGGGTAGATGGTGCCGGTCGGGTTGTTCGGGTTGCAGATCAGGATGCCGCGGGTCTTGGGGGTGATGGCCTTCTCGATGACATCCATCGGGGGCAGTTGGAACCCGTCCTCGGCGTAGGTGGTCAGGGCCTTCAGGGTGACGTTGGTCTCGAAAGCCACGCCGTTGTAGTTGGTGTAGAACGGCTCGAAGACGATCACCTCGTCGCCCGGGTCGCAGACGGCCAGGTAGGCGAAGAAGATCGACTCACTGCCGCCGGTGGTGACGATGATCTCTTCCGGCTCGAGCGGGATCTGGTTCTGCTTGTAATAGGCGGCGAATGCTTCCAGCAGGTAATCCTCGCCGGCGGAGGGGCTGTAGGCCAGGACCTTCTGGTCGAAGGAGCGGATCGCCTCGCGGACCGGCGCGGGAGTGTGGATGTCCGGCTGGCCGATGTTGAGGGGATACACGGTGACCCCGCGCTTGCGGGCCGCGTTGGCCAGGGGGATCAGCTTCCGGATGGGGGAGGCCGGCATGCGGTTGGCGCGCTGCGAGAGAGCCAGGTTCTTCATCGTTCCTTTCCTTCCTGTTTCTGACCGTGGTGAGGGCAATGGCCCGCCCCGGGGGCGGCGCCGCCCCCCAGGGTAACCCCAAGCGCCCCATTATGCAACGCCGGCACGAGCTCGCGGCAGGGCCATCTTCCCCCGGCCCATCGCACCCAAACCCCTAAGGTTCGGGGGGGAATGTTCCGAATTACAGAAGGAATGAAACATCGGCGCGTCATCGTTGTTTTCTGCCTCGTCTGGGCCCTGTGGGGTGTCCAGGGATGCCTGTCGACCAGTTCCCCGGCGCGGGGCGGCCTGCGCGGGGTGGTGACCGACATCGCCGGCAAGCCCCTCAGCGGGACCCGCGTCACCGCCGGCGGCGCCTCGGCCTACACGGACAGCTCGGGGGCCTTCGCCCTTGACGACCTGGAGCCCCAGTTCTACTCGGTCATCGCCGAGCGCGACGGCTACGAACCGCACAGCCGCGAGGTCGAGGTGCTGTCGGGAACCATCGTCGAAAACCTGCTGTTCGCCCTCGTCGATAAAGGCGCCCTGTACGGTCTGAGCGTCTCCGGCGTGACCTCGTCCGAGGCCAAGGTGAGCTTCTCTACCCGCGAGGCCTGCACGGCCTGGGCGGAATACGGCCCCAACACCCTGTACGAGTCCTCCACGGCCAAGACGGCCACCGCCGCCACCTTTCACCAGTTTTCCCTCACCGGGCTGACCCCCTTCACCACCTACCACGTGCGCGGCCGGGCCACCGACGCCAAGGGCCGCACCCTCACCGGCAAGGACTACACCTTCTCCACCCTCTACACCGCCCGCGGCAATCCCCCGACCAACCTGGCCGCCCGCAAGGAGGCCGGCATCGACGCCGTCATCCTCACCTGGGATGCCGATACCGGCGGCGACCTGGCCGGCTATCAGCTCTATCGCGCCGCCGCCGCGGCGGGGCCGTTCGTCCCCGTGGCCTCGGCTCCCACCCTGAACACCTCCTACACCGATACCGGCGTCATGCCCGGCGAGAAGGTCTACTATCGTCTGACCAGGGTTTCCGGCTCGGGCGAGGAAAGCCCGCCCGGCCCCGTCGTCTCCTTCCTCCTGCCCGGGGCCGTCCGCTCCAACCTGGTCTGGACCGCGGCCAACAACCCCTTCGAACTCACGGGCGACCTGTGGGTGCGCGAAGGCTTCAGCCTGACCATGACCCCCGGCGTGGTGGTCAAGGTGTCGTCCGCCGACCAGTGGGATACCGACGCCGGCTCGGACCGCAAGGTCGAGCTGAAGATCTCGGGGTCCCTGGCCATCCAGGGTCTGGACGCCGAACCCGTGGTCATCACCTCGGCGGCCGGCAACCCCAAAGCCGGCGACTGGGTGGGCATCACCTTCGACCCCATCGCCAACCTCGGCACCTCCCGCATCGCCGGACTCCAGCTCTCCTTTGCGGTCGACGGCATCCGCGGGGAGAAGGGCATTCCCGCCGTCAGCGGCTCGACCTTCTCGAACTGCAGTGACTCCGGCATCGAGTGCACCGCCGCCCGCCAGGACGTGACCATCCAGGGTTCCACCGCCGACAACTGCGCCGCCGGGTTCCTGCTGGCCTCCAACACCGGCGTCCTGGTGCGCGTCGCCTCCTGCACCGCCGTCCGCTGTTTCACCGGGATCGTCTCCCGTTCCAACGGGCTGTCCGAGATCTCCGGGAATACGGTCCAGTTCTGGGATGTCGCCGGCCTCGACCTGGGCAACCCCTCTGTCCAGTCGCGGGCGGTGCGCAACCTCGTGGCCCCAGGCCCCCACGGCATCGCCGTCATTCTGCGCGGGCAGGACGAATTGCGGCGCAACACCCTGCAGGCCCAGACCGGCGTCGAGATTCGCGGCACCGGGCGCGGCACCATCCGCAGTAACCTGATCCTGGCCGACCGGAGCCAGGGGACCACCGGGGTCCGCTACAACGGCGACGCTGTCTATGCCGCCGCCTCGCACACCATTGCCTTCAACGACATCTGGAACCTCACCGCCACCGAGACCCGCCGCTACGTCGATGCCGCCGGCGGCGCCCTGACCGGGATCGCCAACCCCGTCGCCCTCGACCCGCAGTTGCAGGGGGGCAATCCCTTCACCGAGACTCCGAACGGCGCCTTCGACTACCGGCCGGCCGGGAGTAACCTGAAGGGGGCGGGCTACAACGGTGAGGACATCGGTGCCTTCGATGTGCCCTGACGGCCGCCTCCCGAACGGTCTGAGCACGGCAGACCCCCCCGGCCGCCGCGGGGAACGGCCGACCGCACCCGCGGCACGCCCCGCCAGGGGGCCCGCGGCCCGTCTCGCCGCCATCGCCCTGCTGGCCGTCATTTCCGCCAGCCTTGGGTGCGGCCTGCGCCAGCCCCGGACCGGCAGTCTGCATGGCCGCCTCCTTGACTCATCCGGCAACGTCGTGGTCTACGCCGAGGTCTATTCCCTCTTCGCCGAAGAGGAGAAGGTCTGGTCGGGAACCGACGGCGTGTTCTACCTGTCCGAACTCCCCGCCGGCCGGAACCAGATCGTCATCAGCCATGCCAGTTTCACCCGCGAGGTTCGGGAGTTCGAGATCCCGGCCAACGAGACCGTTCGTGTCGATGAGATCCGTCTCAGCGCGGGCGGGTCGGTCAAGTATATCAGCCAGGTGCGGGTCGACACCGTCGGCTCCTCGACCGCCGTCGTCACCTGGAAGACCTACAAACCCCTGGTCTGCGAGGTGGAGTACGGCACCACCCAGAGCTACGGACTGACGGTCGGCGAGCATGACCCGGCCGAAGACCACGCCCTGACCCTGACTGGCCTGACCCCCGAAACCCTTTACCATTGCCGGGTCCGCTTCACCGACTCGTCGTCGGTCACCTGGTATTCCTACGACCTGTCCTTCAAGACCAGCGCCGGCGATGGCCCGACGCCGCCGCCCGCCGTCCGCATTGCCGGCCTGCCCTCCTACGGGCTGGTGGACGTGACCTGGGACCTGTCGACCTCCACCTCGGCCGTTTCCTACCAGGTCTGGCGCAGTGACAACGATGGCCCCTGGACGGTCATGACCACCGACCTCCTCGACCGGGACACCACCGCCTGGCGGGACCAGACGGCGGTCGGCGGACACTTCTACCGCTACGGAGTGGTCGCCCGCAACGTGCTGGGCGGCCCCTCGGCCATGACCATGTCGCCCCGCGTCTTCATGCCGGGGTTCCTGACCCAGGACCTGCGGCTGACCGCCTCGGGATCGCCCTACGTGCTGGTCGGCGACCTGATCGTCGCGGTCGGGGTCACCCTCACGGTTGAGCCCGGGGTCGACCTCCGGGTCGCCAGCGTCGACACCTTCCGGCTCGGGGAAGACCCCGACCGCGTCGAGATCCTCGTCCAGGGCCGGGTGTCGATGATGGGAACCGCCGACGCCCCGATCGGATTCTCTGCCCTCGACGGGGTCGCCTCCCGCGCGCACTGGGGCGGCATCCGCATCCGCCCCGGCGGCACGGGGAACTCGGAACTGTCCCATGTCCGCCTGTTCGGGTGTTCCCCTTATGCTGTCCACGTTGACGGGGTCGCGGCTTCCCTGCAGAACCTGGCCGTCCGCTACGCCGAGGGCGGGGTGCGCTTCGACAACACCCGCAGTGCCCCGCCCCTGACCGCCTGCACCTTCGACGACGTGGCCTCGGCCGCCATCAGCGTGCGCGGCTGTCGGCGGTTCTCGATCGAGAACTGCACCGTCACCGATGCCGCGGTGGGCGTTTGGCACGAGGCGCAGGAGGCCGAGGAGCGGCTGACCATGCGCGAGACCCACATCCACGCGATCCGCCGCGGCGTGACCGGCCGGTTCAGCCGGTCTGTCTTCGCCAACTGCCTCGTCACCTGCCCTGATGGCATCGGGTTCGACTACCTCGCCGCCGACGGCGCCGAGAACGACCTCGACCATTGCACCATCGTCGCCGACATCGGTATCCGCATCGCCAGCGGCACGCCGCGGGTGAAGAACAACCTGGTGGTCAACCTGGTCGGTGACGGCACCTACGGCATCCAGGTGACCTCGCCCGCCGCCCCCATCTTCACCTACAACAACCTCTCCGGCTTCGCGACCCCCTACCAGGGATGCAGTGGCGGGGCGGGCGCCGCCTCCTTCGCGCCCGACTTCGTGGGCGGCAACCCCTTTGACTACCACCTTCAGCCCGCTTCCCCCCTGCGGCTGGCCGACCAGTACGGCCTCGAGATCGGCCGCTACGGCAAGAGCTACCTGTGACTCCATGAACACTCCGACCCCGTTCCGCCACTCCCCCCACGGTTCCCGGCTCCCGTTCCAGGCGCGCCTCCATCGCGAGATCGCCCGCGTCCTGCGGGGCCCTGGCCGCCGGCGGGCCCCTTCCCCCGCCGGCGGGCTTCCTCCGCGCCGCCGCTGGGCCTCCCTTCTCCTGCTCGCTGGCCTGACCCTGCTGTTCGGGGCCTGGGGCTGTGAGAACGAGCAGAAGACCCCGCGGGGCGTGGTTTCGGGCTGGGTGCTCGACACCCGGGGCAACCGGGTGATCGGGGCGAAGGTCACCTCGCACCGCTCCCTGTACGAGGCGGTGACCGGCAAGGATGGGCGCTACGCCTTCACCTCGCTCGATGCCGGCAGTCACCGTCTGCTGGTCCAGCGCGACGGGTACCGGCCGGCTTCGCGCACCATCTCGCTCGATTTCGGCCAGGTCGACCAGGCGGTGGATTTCACCCTGGAACCCCTTCCCGACCGGATTGCCTGGTCGGTCTTCTCCCGCGCGCCGACCGCGGTGGTCATTGATGCCGTCACCGTCGAACCGATGCGGTGCGTTGCCGTCTACCAGGGGGAACACCTGCCGCCTCTGCGGACCCCTGCTTCCGACCTGGGTCTCGAGCATCGTTTCACCCTTTCCCCCCTGCGGCCCGACACCGTCTACCACCTGCAGATCGAAGGCGAAACCCCCGACGGCCGCCGCTACCTCTCGGCCAGCAGTACCTTCCGGCCCACCCCGACCGGCGACGAGCCCGGTCCCCCGCCCGCGCCGGACCCGGTGACCCTGACCCAGACCCACGACGGCCCGCGCCTGGCCTGGGGCTACACCGGCACCGACCCCCTGGCCGGCTTTCGCATCTGGCGCGGTACTGGAGATGCCCCGCTCACTCTCTGGCGCGACGAGTCCCTGGTGGCGGGGATCGAGCGGTTCGTGGTCGACGGGTATGCCTCGCCCGGGGTGCGCCTGCGGTTCGCCCTCGAGGCGGCCGATCTCGACGGCAACGTCTCCTCGCGGCCCAGCGAGGTTGCCCTGTTC
>CAZKPI010000284.1:0-6444 GCA_964554555.1 uncultured bacterium | reverse complement strand
ATGGGGTGTTCGATTCCAACAACGTTCCCGACCAACTGCTCCTGACTTTCAGCCGAAAAATCGACGCCACTCCTGGGGCAATGAGTTCCGCCGTGCTCAACTCCTGGGTGCGAATCAGTTACGACGGCAAGGTTGCCCCTACGGGGATCGCCGATATGGCGTCCGCCAATGGGGCGTATGTCCAGGGCTATGGGGATGTCCAAGCCTACATTGCCACGCCTGAAGTCCTGACCAGCAGTAAGGATGTCATTATCTCCCTTCGTTCACCTTATGACACCTCCAAGTCCACCGCTGTAGTGTTGGGAAAGGCCTACGTTGTTCTCGATGATCCGAAGGGGCCCATCCCAGGGGTCAAAGACGGGGATGAAATCAAGGATATGTTCGGAAATATCGCCCTGTCTTCCCAAAAAGTCCTTATCATCCCGCAGTGATTTGTGCGGTTTAATCTAGGAGACACTATGAAAAAGGGTTTCACACTGGTCGAGTTGTTGGTCGTCATCACGATCCTGGCTGTCCTGGCCGGAACAGCCTTGCCCTTCGTCCAGAGTTACGTCGAAGAGTCGCGTGTCGCCAAAGCCAAGGCTGATCTCGAGGAAATCTCCCGGGCGCTTGTGGTCTATGAAACGCGAGAAGGGGAATACCCCGACACCGATGTCAAGCTTCTTGCCGGCCGCTACTTGAACAAATCCCCCATCGACCCCTGGGGATCTTCCTACCTTGTGAACAAAACGGCGGGAACGGTTTTCTCACCCGGCCCGGATCGGACTTCGGATCTTGCCAATCCCGATGATCCCGAGAATGCCGATAACATCGTGGTTGCCTACCAACCACCCCTTGCCCTTGTATCGGCCAAGTGGGTCGATCGCAACCAAAACGGGGTGTTCGATGCGGAAAACGTGCCTGATCAGCTGCTCCTGACCTTCAGCCGGAAAATCGATGCCACTCCTGGCTGTATGGCGCAAACAGTCCTTAACTCGTGGTTGCGAATCAGCTACAACGGAGCGGTCGCCCCTGTTCAAATTTCCGATCCTGCGGGGGATGGCAAATTTGTTCAGAGCTACCAAGATCCCTCAAGTCCGGCATATGTTTCCACTCCGGATGTGTTGACCAGTAGTAAGGATGTCCTGCTTTCCCTGATGTCTCCGTATAACACCAACGCAACGACCAAGGTGGTCATGGGAAAAGCCTATCTCGTCATCGATGACCCCAAAGGTGGGGATGGAAACGTCGACAACGGCAACGAAATCAAGGACCTGTTCGGCAACCTGGCCTTGTCCTCCCAAAAGGTGTTGATCATCCCGCAGTGATTTTGGGCATGATCCTTGCGAGAAATTTGGAAGAGCGCAGATGAAAAATCCGATCAGGAGGTGGGCAGAAGGGAAATAAGAACGTCCGGGTTGTCCTTCGGCGGGGAGGGAGTCCCCATGAATTCAATGGAGGTAAAAACATGAGAAAAGGCTTTACGCTTATCGAACTGTTGATCGTCGTGACGATCATCGCGATTCTGGCCGGCGCGGCCATCCCGTTCGTCCAGGACTATGTCGACCAGGCCAAAGTCGCCCGCGCCCGCGTCGACATGAACGAGATCCGCAACGCCCTGGCCCGCTGGGAAGTTGACCGCGGCGTGTGGCCCCCCTCGGAAACCACGATTGCCAAGCTTGTCGGTCCCTACCTGTCGAAGAACCTGGTCGATCCCTGGGGTGCCCCGTATGTGGTCAACGAAGCCAGCTCGACCATCTACACCAAGGGCACCGACGGCGCCGTGGGCGGGGGTGACGACCTTCTGCAGAGCTTCCGGCCCCGTATGGCTATCAGCCGCATGGAATACACCGATGTGAACGGCAACGGGAAGATGGATACCGGTGATACCATCACCTTCACCTGCACCCGGCCCCCGACCACCTATGGTTCCAACCTTTCTGGCATTACGATTGGCGGGGTTGCTCTGAACGGCGTCCTCAACACCTCCAGCTACTCTGTCGTCGGCCGAAAATACATTGTTCCTTTGACCGGCAATGACCAGGTGTCCCTGGGCGGCGCGATCGCGATCACCAACACGGGTGCGGCCGCCAACCAGAACACCCTGGCCGACAACAGCCTGGACCATACCAGTTGCTGGGCTGGTGCCGTGGCCGCCGGGGATGGCATGCGACTGCTTTCCACCAACTGAGTCTTCGTCTCTTGCTGAGCCGGGGGGGAAACCCCCCGGTTTTCCTTTGGCCGGAAGAGCCGCCGTGACCGTTTGACTCGGAAGGGGGGGCGTGCTAGGGTGGGCAAATGAGGAATCGGTGCGGGTTCACGCTCCTTGAACTGCTGACCGTTGTGACCATTTTGGCCATTCTGGCAGGGGTGGCCGTGCCTTTTGTCCTGAATTATGTCGAGGAATCCAGAATTTCCCGGGCCAAAGCGGATCTTGACGAAATCCGGAAATCGGTGGGGGCGTTTCTATTGGCTCGCGGGGCCTGGCCTGCCGGGGAGACCACCCTGAAGCCCCTTTTGGGCCCATTCCTCACCAAGATGATGCTGGACCCCTGGGGTAGCCCTTATGAGATCTCTGACCAGCGGTCGGTGGTTTTTTCTTTGGGTTCCGACCGATTGGCTGACACCGCGGATGACCTGACCCAGGCCTTCCGCCCGCCCATGGCGGTCAGCCGGGTCTTCTTCATCGACTTGAACGGCAATGGGGCACAGGATGCGGGGGACGAAATCCAGTTCGTTTGCACCCGTCCGATCAAGGCGGTCAACCAGGTGGTGTCGGTGTCCTTCGAAACCGAAGGGCCTTTCCCGCCGTTTCATGACGGGGCGACGGTCTTTGGGGCCCCCTTTCAGGCGGCGATCGGGGGGAACTCGGTCAGCATCAAGTTGACCGACCCCGCCGGATGGACCAACCAGTTGCGGCTCAAGCAGAATGGGAAAGTGGTCATTTCCCAGACGGCCGGCCAGGAATTTCTCTGCGATTTCAGCGGCGGACCCGCCCAATGGGTCAAAAACGAAGATGGACTCAGACTGCAAACCCGCGATTGAGGGCGCGGAAGGATCTGGGCATTGGCGCCTCTTTCTGTTGCCGGGCTTCATCCTCCTCCTGGCCGGAGTCATGCTGGTGGTGTGGCGGGAGCACGTGCTGAGATACGGGGTTTTCCGGTCCAGCCCGGCGACGGTGGCCTTGGCCCTGACCGTTGGGGCCGATCCGAACAGGATTGGAGCGGATGGGTCGCGGCCCTTGGAGGCGGCTCTCATGCTGGCCACCGGCGCATCGGAGATCCTGGGGGTTCTCATGAAAGGAGGAGCCAACCCGAATCTTCCCAATGCCCAAGGATGGCTTCCCCTGCAAACCGCTCTCGAGTATTGTCCCGCTCCCCTCATCAAGCAATTGGTCGATGGGGGCCTGGACATTCACCAGAAGGACCAGCAGGGGTATGATGCCCTGCTTCTGGCCATTTTGCAGGCCAGGCCTGATGCGGCCCTCCTGTTCCTCGAGAAGGGGGCGGATCCTGATGTGGAAGCCAAAACCGGGGTCACACCCCTCTTCCTGGCCCTCGATCGGAAGGATTCCGGGATGGTGAAATACCTCCTGGAGCGGGGCGCCCGCAACCTCGGGCGGAATCAGGCCGGGAAGACCGGCTTGGATCTTGCCCGGGCCGCCGAGGATCCTGAGTTGTTGCGGCTGGTCGCCACCATTGCCCGCGAGCTCGATGGAAAGAGCGATTCCGCCCCAGGACGGTAGGGTGACCGCTTCCGCTCCGGTACCGGGCGGGAGAGCCCGGTTGGGACGTCTGCTTCCGCTTCTCCTGGTGGTTGGGGTCGTTCCATTGATCGTCCGGCTGGAGGTCATTCCTCTTTCCGGAATCCGGTTTGACGCCTGGACCGGGGCAAGGGAAGACGGGGACCTCTTCACCTATGTCAAATCCGTTTGGGCCGTTCTTCTCGCGGTCTTGGCCGGTTTGAATGCCTGGTATCAGGGCGGCCGCCTGCCGGGGCGGTTTGTCCTGCCCCTGGCGGGAATGGCGGTTTGGATCGTTCTCTCGGCCGTGTTCTCTCGCCATCCTGCTCTGGTCTGGTACGGCGCCGTCACCAGGTCGGAAGGCCTGCCCGTCCTGTTGGGCTACCTTGTCCTGACCGTTTCCGCGGCCTGCCTCGTCCGGGGGGAAGCGGATCTGGCCTGGCTGAGGAGGGCAACCCTGGGCGGATCCATGGTCATTGCCATCTGGGGCCTTTTTCAGTTGTTCCATGATGACCCGATCAGGTGGGATTGGGTAAAAACGTGGGTCGTTCCAGAACACTTCGCGGCATACCGGTCGTTGATCCAAACGACAGGGTCTGCGGACAACGTGTACGCGTCGCTCCTGAACTCGAATTATGTTGGGAGTTATCTGGCGCTGATTCTCTTCCTGCCGATGATTCATTGGTTCTTTGGCCAGCCCCGCGGGAGCGCTGGGACCCTTGGAGTTACGACCATTCTCCTGGTGATTCTCTTTGGTTGTCGATCACGTACTGGCCTGCTGGCCGTGGGCCTGGTCACCCTGATGTTCCTGCTCAAAGCGGCCAGGGGCCGCAAGGCGGATTGGTGGATGCGAGGGGCGGTTCTGGTCGGGTTGGCGATGGGGATCGCCTTGACCATGCATTTTTTCATGCTTCTCAATCCTGTCTCCAATCCGCTTTTGAACCGACTTTCCATGGGTGATGAACGGCGGCCGGCGGTGCGGCCGGCGGGGTTCTGCGATCTTGAGCTGGCCACCGATTCGGCCAAGGTTTTTTTCGAGGATTTTTCCTTTGGATTCGTCTGGGAAAAGGACGAGGTCCGTTTCGTCGGCGTTTCCGGTGAACCACTCAGCGAGAGCCGGCGCGGGGACCGGGTCCTCTTTTTGGGCGGCGCTCCCCAGGATCTGGAGGTGTTTGCCTCCCAGTCGATGCGTCTGGTCCAGGTTCGCCGGGAGGCTTTGGAAATCAATGTGGTCAAAACCCCCGCCGGGATGAAAATCCTCAATCACCGGCACGTTCCCGTTGATTATCCCGGCAAGGAGGTGCCGATCTTTCCGAAAGGCTGGGACCGCTGGGGAAACGGTCGGGGCTACATCTGGTCGCGAAGTCTTCCTCTGGTCTGGAAGGCTCTCTGGGTGGGTTTCGGGCCTGAGAACTACGTGGCCTATTTCCCCCACCACGATTTCCGAAGCCGTTGGCAGGCCGGGTATGCCACCCAGTTGTTCATCGACAAACCGCATAACCTCTACATCCAGATGGCCATCAACACCGGCATGCCATCGCTGGTCTTCTTCCTGCTCCTGGTGGGCCGGTATCTTCGGGACTCGTTTCGGGCCTACTGGAACTCCCCTCTGGAAAGTGACCTGGAAAAGACCGGTATGGGGATCGCCTGTGGTATTCTGGGCTATCTGCTCACCGGCCTGGGCAATGACAGCACCGTCTGCGCGGCGCCGGTTTTCTGGGTTTTGCTCGGGGCAGGAATCGCGGCAAATGAACGGGTCCTGGCCTGGGGTGCTTCGGCGGAGGATGTCGGGGCGCGCCGGTGGGATTGACGGCGGGGTCAGGAAGCTCTTTCGCCATGCCCCCGCTCTCTTCCGCTCGAGGTTTCCCAGCCGCCCTCCCTGCAACCTTTTTGTTGACATAACAACTCATTTGTTGCATATTCTCCCGGTGAGAAGCGCGGAGTTCAAGAAGTGGCTGGCCCAGCAGGGATGCACCTTCAAGCGTGGCAAAGGCGGGCATCTCAAGGTCTACCTGAACGGCCGGCGATCCGTGCTTCCCCTGCATTCGGCCGAGCTCAAGAAGGGGACGGTCGAGGGCATCAAGAAGCAGTTGGGCCTGAAGTAACGCAGACCGGAGGAGGAGGGCGGAATGTGGATGTATCCGGTGGTTCTGACCAAGGCCGAAGAGGGCGGTTTCGTGGTGACCTTCCCTGATGTTCCTGAGGCGATCACCCAGGGTGAGGACGTTGAGGACGCCATCACCCATGCCAGAGACGCTCTAGAAACCGCGCTGGAGTTCTATGTCGAGGACCGGAGGTCCATTCCGAAGCCCTCCGCTCATGGCAAAGGGAAGTTCGTCTCCCCCGGTCCCCTGGTCTGCGCGAAGTTGTCTCTTTACCAGGCGATGCTCGACCAACGTGTCACCAAGGCGGAGTTGGGGCGTCGCCTCAATGTTCATCCACCGCAGATCGACCGGCTTCTCGATCTCCGGCACCACACCAGGATGAGCATGATCGAGTCTGCCCTTGGCGCCCTTGGGCTGAGGCTCTTGGTCGAGGTGAAAAAGGCCGCCTGAGCGCGTCATCACATCCCCCGGGGAATGCGTTTCGGCGGCGTCCCCAAAGGTCCGAGCGCCATGATCGGTCGTGCCCTGGAATAGCGAGGAAAGCGGCCTGGAAAAGACCGTTTTGGGGATCGCCTGTGGTATTCTGGGCTATCTGCTCACCGGCCTGGGCAATGACAG
>CAZKPI010000283.1:3944-6462 GCA_964554555.1 uncultured bacterium | reverse complement strand
TCGGCGCCGAAGAAGTTGTTGTACCAGAGGCCGATCAGGGCCAGCAGGGCGGGGATGTTGCGGCGCAGGGGCGTGGTGCGGAAATGCTCGTCCATGCGGTGGAAGCCGTCGAGCAGTTCCTCGAACCGGTCGAACCCGATGGCCAGGGCGATCGACAGGCCGATGGCGGAGGTGCTGGAATACCGGCCGCCGACCCAGTCCCAGAAGGCGAACATGTTTTCGGGGTCGATGCCGAACTTCTCGACCTCGGCCCGGTTGGTCGAAATGGCGGCGAAATGGCGTCCGACCGCCTTCTCGTCGTGCAGGGCGGCGACCAGCCAGCGCCGCGCCGTCTGGGCGTTGGCCATGGTCTCCTGCGTGGTGAACGTCTTCGAGGCGACCAGGAACAGGGTTTCGTCGGGGGCGAGGTCGCGGGTCTTCTCCCAGAAGTCGGCTCCGTCAACGTTCGAGACGAACCGCACCGCCGGTCCCTCGCGGCCGAACGGCTTGAGGGCTTCAGTGATCATCACCGGCCCCAGGTCGGAGCCGCCGATGCCGATGTTGACCACGGTCCTGATGCGCTTGCCGGTGAAGCCGAGCCACTCGCCGCCGCGCACGCGCTGGGAAAACGACTTCATCTTGGCCAGCACGGCGTTGACTTCGGGCATGACATCCTGACCGTCGACCAGGATCGGCCGGTTCGACCGGTTGCGCAGGGCCACGTGCAGGACGGGCCGTTTCTCGGTCCAGTTCAGCCGGTCGCCGCGGAACATCGCCTCGATGGCGGCCGGGACCCCCGCCGCGTCGGCCAGGGCCACCAGCAGATCGAGGGTCCGCTCCGTGATGCGGTTCTTGGAAAAGTCGACGAGCATGCCGTCGAAATCCAGGCTGAAGCGGGCAAACCGATCGGGGTCCTGGGCGAACAGGTCCCGCAGATGGATGCCCTTGATCTGCTGGTAATGGTCGGCGAGGGCCTGCCATTCGGGGGTCTCGGGCAGGGTCCGGCCGGTGCGGATAAAGGTGTCGTTCCTGGAAGGTGGGTGCATCGCATCCTCCTGGTGGTTGGCAGTTCCCCTGATGTATACCCCGGACACGGTTCCATGGCAAGGTTTGGCCCATTCCTGCGGCAGGAAATTCGGGAAGATGCGGAACCCCTTGCAGGAGGGCGCGGAATGTGGTATAAAAGACCCCAGTGGTTCGGCGTTTTCGTCGACCCGCGGGGCGTAGCGCAGTTGGTAGCGTACTTGAATGGGGTTCAAGTGGTCGCTGGTTCGAGTCCAGTCGCCCCGATGGAAACGGGCTCCCGAGACAACCGGGAGCCCGTTTCGCGTTGGGAGGAAAGATCCGGGGCTGGTCCGCTGTGCTCCTGATGACGCGGATGGGCAAGGCCATCCCCCTGATCCAGGATCAGGGCCGGCCGGCTTCGGGGCAGTCTGACCGTTGGCCCGGTTGGGCCGGGCGCCGGGGGGCTCAGGGCAGACTCCAACCTGAAGCCTGCATTGGCAGAAGGGACGCACGGCCGGGAGGGTCCGCGAAGCGGGCGGGCGGCCAGCTGGACGCGGCGCGTTCGGCAGGCAGACCACAGGGGTCCAGGGGCCTCTGGCCCCTGGCGAGGTGGCTGGGAGGAGCGGAACTCCTCCCGCTCTGACCGCGGTGCCAAGATTGGCGTTGGCCTGGCCGGGCCCCTGTCGGTCTGGACTTTTCCCCGCGGCCGGCCTAGAATGGCGCGAAAATCCCCCTGGTCCATGGAAAGGAGAATGACGTGAAAGAGCAAAAGAAGCCCGGCATCGACACGCAGTGCATCCACGCGGGACAGCACCCCGACAAACTGTTCGGCGGCGTCAGCGTGCCCATCTACCAGTCCTCCACCTTTGCCTTCGAGAGCGCCGCCGTCGGCGCGGCCCGCTTCAGCGGCGCCGATGATGGGTACAAATACACCCGGCTCGGCAACCCCACCACCGCCGCCCTCGAGGAGTGCGTCGCTGAGCTGGAGGGCGGCGGCAAGGGCCTCGCCACCGCCTCCGGCATGGCCGCGGTCAGCACCGCCTACCTCGCCTTTCTCGGCGCGGGCGCCCACCTGGTCTCCTCAGACGCCGTCTACGGGCCTTCCCGCACCCTGGCGGAAAAGGAACTGGCCCGGTTCGGGGTCGAATCCACCTACGTCGACACCTCCAATCTCGACCAGGTGAAGAAGGCCATCCGGCCCAACACCAAGGTGGTCTACCTGGAGACCCCCGGGAACCCGACCCTCGCCATCAGCGACATCGCGGCCTGCGCCAAGATCGCCCACAATGCCGGCGCCATCCTGGTCGTCGACAACACGTTCTGCAGTCCGGTGCTCCAGCGGCCGCTCGACCTGGGCGCCGATGTCGTCCTGCACAGCATGACCAAATACCTGAACGGCCACTCCGACGTCGTGGCCGGGATGCTGGTGACCCGTTCGGCCGACCTGATGACCCGGATGCGGCGGGTGCTGGTGCAGGTCGGCGGCACCATCGACCCCCACCAGGCCTGGCTGGTCTTGCGGGGCATCAAGACC
>CAZKPI010000283.1:0-3934 GCA_964554555.1 uncultured bacterium | reverse complement strand
GCCTTGCGGGTGCGGGCCGCCGAGGAGTCGGCCATGAAACTGGCCGCCGAACTCGAGAAGCACCCGGCGGTGGCCTGGGTGCGCTACCCCGGCCTGAAGAGCCATCCCCAGCACGCCCTGGCGAAGACGCAGATGAGCGGGTTCGGTTCGATGATCTCCTTCGAGCTGAAGGGCGGGGTGGAAGCCGGCCGCCTCCTGATGGATTCGGTGAAAGTCTGTGTGCTGGCCGTCTCCCTCGGCGGGGTCGAGTCTTTGATCCAGCACCCCGCGAGTATGACCCACGCCAGCATGGGCCCCGAGGCGCGCCGCGCGGCGGGCATCACCGACGGCCTGGTACGGCTGTCGGTGGGCATCGAGAGCTACGAGGACCTGCGGGCCGACCTGTGGAACGCCCTCGACCAGGTGGGCACCGCCGCCGCCAGCGGGACGGCCCAGGTGGGGGTCTGACGGCCCTTCGGCCTCGCCTGGCACGGAGGCTGGGCACCCCTCGATGGAGCGGACAAGGGTGGGGCGAGAGGGCGTCGGCCGTTCCCCTCCCGGCCTGCCCGACCGCGATCCTGGTTCCCCGAAAAGCCAAGAACCCGCCGTGAGGCGGGTTCTTGCCGTACCGGCCGTTGACCGCAGGATCAGTCGGCGGCGTTGACCAGTTTGAGCATGGGCATGAAGACGGCGAGGACGATGCCGCCGATGACGATGCCCATGAACACGATGACGATGGGTTCGATGATGGAGGTCAGGCCCTTGACCGCGTTGTCGACCTCGGTGTCGTAGAAGTCGGCGATCTTTGACAGCATCTTGTCGAGTTCACCGGTCTCCTCGCCGACCGCGATCATCTGCACGACCATGGGCGGGAAGACGTTGGAGTTCTTCAGCGGTTCGGCGATCGATTCACCTTCGCGGATGGAGATGCGGGTCTTGTCGACGGCCTCGGCGATGACCACGTTGCCGGCGGTCTGGGCGGTGACTTCCAGGGCCTGCAGAATGGGGACGCCTGAGGCGATCAGGGTGCCGAGGGTGCGGGTGAACTTGGCGACGGCGACCTTGCGCATCATCATGCCGATCGCGGGCATCTTCAGGATGTTGGTGTCGAAGATGCGGCCGCCGGTCTTGGTTTTGAAGAAGTTCATGATGAGGAAGGGGACGCCCAGCAGGACGGGCAGAACAATGAACCACCAGCTGACCATGAAGTCGGAGATGGCCAGCAGGATCTGGGTGGCGAGGGGCAGTTCGACCTTCATGCCCATGAAGATTTCCTTGAACTGCGGCAGGACGAACATGACCAGGGCGACCACGACGAGGCCGGCGATGGCGAACACGACGACCGGGTAGGTGAGGGCGCCCTTGACCTTCGATTTCAGGTTCTCGGAGCTTTCGAGGTAGTCGGCGAGACGGTTCAGGATCTGGTCGAGGATGCCGCCGACCTCGCCGGCCTTGACCAGACTGCAGAACAGTTCGGAGAAGACACGCGGGTGCTTCTCGAGCGACTTGGAAAAGGTGGCGCCGCCTTCGACGTCGGCGCGGATCTGGGTGATGACCCGCTTGAACGAGGGATTCTCGGACTGCTGTTGCAGGATGGTCAGACAGCGCACCAGCGGCACGCCCGAACCGATCATGGTCGCGAACTGGCGGGCGAAGATGCAGACTTCCTGCGAGCTGATGCCGCGCTCGAAGAAGTTGAAGGAGATGCCTCCCCCTCCCTTCTTTTCGGTGATGCTGGTGACGAAGTAGCCCTTCTCGCGAAGCTTGGAAATGCAGGCTTCCTTGCTTTCGCCGTCCATCTCGGCGGTGACGATCTTGCCGTCCCAGTTTCTGGCTTTGTAGGTGAATGTCGCCATGGCCATCCTCCTTTCGAGGGTCGTTGCGCGTTCCCACCGATGACCAGCACAAAGCGTGCCAGACGCCGGATTCCCTTTGTATCGGAAGTAGTATAAGATGCGTTGAGTCTTTGTGCAAATTCCCGCACACATTCCGGTGTCTGTCCGCACACTCCAACTCAGGGGTCTCCATGGGGGAAAAGAGAAAGATCCTGGTCTTTTCGGAAAAGCCGTCGGTCGGCCGCGACATCGCCGCTGTGCTGGGGGCCACCCGCAAACGCCAGGGGTACATCGAAGGCGACGACTACCTCGTGACCTGGGGCATCGGTCACCTCGTCACCCTCGGCCAGCCCGAGGAACAGGACCCCTCCTGGAAACGCTGGGATCTCGACCGCCTGCCCATGTTGCCCCGCGACTGGAAACTGAGCATCCTGCCCAACACCAAGGAACAGTTCGAGGTGGTGCGGGAACTGATGCACCGCCCGGAGGTCGGCGAGGTGGTCAACGCCGCCGACGCCGGCCGCGAAGGGGAACTGATCTTCCGGCTCGTCTACCGGCAGGCGGGGTGCACCAAGCCCTGCCGCCGCCTCTGGATATCGAGCATGACCGACGAGGCGATCCGCGACGGGTTCGCCGCCCTCCGCCCGGGCGCCGAGTTCGACCCGCTCGCCCGGGCGGCCGAGTGCCGCCAGCGCGCCGACTGGCTGGTCGGCCTGAACCTGACCCGCTGTTACACGAAGAAATACGGCGACATGCTGACCATCGGGCGGGTCCAGACCCCGACCCTGGCCATGGTGGTCCGGCGGCACCACGAGATCACCTCGTTCAAGCCGCGCGACTACTGGGAAGTGCGGGTCTCCTACGGCGATTTCTCCGCCCTGTGGTTCGACCCGAAGGAGAAGGAGACCCCGACCCGCCTGTGGGAGAAGGCCGCCGCCGAGGCCATGGCCGCCCGCCTGGGCGCCGCGGAGGCCGAGGTCGGGAAGGTCACCTCGGCCCGCAAGAAACAGCCGCCCCCCTTCCTCTATGACCTGACCACCCTCCAGCGCGAGGCCAACAGCCGGTTCGGCTACACCGCCGCCCAGACCCTGGCCGCCGCCCAGACCTTGTACGAACGACGGAAAGTGATCACCTACCCCCGCACCGACAGCCGGCACCTGTCGGAGGACCTGCATGCCACCGTCGGCCGCCGGCTGGCGGCCCTCCCCGCGGAGTACCGGGCCTTCGTGGAGCCTCTGCAGAAGAAGCCGGTTCCCAAGCCCAGGCGGGTGTTCGACAACGCCAAGGTCAGCGACCACCACGCGATCATCCCCACGGAGCAGAGGCCGGCCGACCAGCATGCCTGGAAGCCCGAGGAACGGCGCATCTACGACCTGGTGGCGCGCCGGTTCCTGGCGGCCTTCTTTCCCGACCACGAGTATCTGTCGACCACCGTGGTCCTGAAGGCTGACGGGGAGTCGCTCAAGGCCGCCGGCCGCGTGGTGCTGGTGCCGGGCTGGCGCACCTTGTACGATCGCCAGGATGATGGCGGGACGGGCGGCCCGGGCGGCCCGGGCGACGAGGAGGGCGAGGGGGAAGACCAGGCCCTGCCGCCCCTGAAGCAGGGCGACCGGCGGAACCCCGCCGGTGCCGAACTGCTCACGAAGCAGACCAAGCCGCCTCCCCCCTACACCGATGCCAGCCTTCTGCAGGCCATGGAGACCGCCGGCAAGCTGGTCGAGAACGACGAACTGCGGCTGGCCATGAAGGACAGCGGGCTGGGCACCCCCGCCACCCGCGCCGAGATCATCGAGAAGCTGATCCGGGTCGGCTACCTCCAGCGCGAGAAGAAGAAGATCCAGCCCACCCCCAAGGGTATCCAGCTGATCGCCCTCGCCGACGGGCAGTTGACCAGCCCCGAACTGACCGGCGCCTGGGAGAAGCGCCTTGCCGACATCGCCAAGGCCCGGGCAGACGACGGCCCGTTCATGGCCGACATCGAGAGATTTGTCAGCCAGCTGGTGAACAAGGTGCGCGCCGAGCGGTCGGTGGTGCGCTTCACCCCGGCGGCCCCCGCCGGCGGAACCCGCCCGGGCCCGGCCGCCGGCGTCGGTCACCGCGGCCGCGGTCTCCCGGGCCCC
>CAZKPI010000282.1:0-6474 GCA_964554555.1 uncultured bacterium | reverse complement strand
CGGGGGCGGGGCCAGGACCCCGCGGCCCCCGGCGGCTCCGTCGAGGAGCAGGGCCAGACCGATGATCGTGACGACGAGGCCCAGGCCGAACTTCGCCTCGGGCAGTTGGAGGTAGATGACCCCCAGGGCGAGCAGGAGCACGCCGATGCCGAGGCGCCAGCCGGGGTGCTCGTAATAGACCAGCAGTTTGGCCAGCAGGGTCTGCAGGGATGCCATGGGCAGGGTCCTCCGTTCAGGCAGGCCGGGCGGCAACGGGACCCGGCCGGATGCGCACAACCAGGGCGGCGCGCCGCCCGCCACGGGGACCAAGGGGGCTGGCGAACCTCGCGGGGGCCGGCCGCCTTGCCCCGGGCGTTTCTCGCGGTTCCCGCCCTTCGCGGCGGCGGGGGGAAAGCCGTTCCGGTCTCATGGGGCGATCGGGCCGGGTCGCCGGCTCACCGCGAAGGGCCCTTGACCTGCGGCGTGGTGGAGATGGCCGGTTTTCCCACCCCGGGGGGCTGATGCGCGGGCGGGGCCCCCTGGCCGGCGACCGCCCCCGGCCCGGCCGGGGTCTTGCCGCCGATCCGCTCTGACATTCGTTTTTCGAATTCCTTCTTGTCTTCGGCGTTCTTGAGGCCGTCCTCGTAGGTGATCTTCTTGCGGATGACCAGGTCCTCGAGGCAGTTGTCCATGGTGATCATGCCCTCGTTGCGGCTGGTCTGCATGATGGAGATGATCTGGTCGATCTTGTCCTCTTTGATACAGCGCCGGATCGGGGTGCTGGCGACCAGCACCTCGTAGGCGAGCACGCGTCCGGAGGAGAGGTAGGCAGGAATGAGCCGCTGGGACACGATGCCGCGGAGACTGCCCGCGAGCTGCATGCGCACGGTGTGCTGAACGTCGCCGGGGAAGGAGCCGATGATGCGGTGGATCGATTCGTAGGCGTTGATGGTGTGCAGGGTCGAAAAGACGAGGTGGCCCGTTTCGGCGGCGGTGATGGCGAGGTGCATCGTCTCGTAGTCGCGCATTTCGCCGACCAGGATGACATCGGGGTCTTCGCGGAGGGCACTGCGCAGGGCGTTGCTGAAGCTCAGGGTGTTGGTGCCGAGTTCGCGCTGGGTGACGACACAGCGTTTGTGCGGGTGGACGAACTCGATGGGGTCTTCGATGGTGATGATGTGGTCGTAGCGAGAGCGATTGATCTGGTCGATCATGGCGGCCAGGGTGGTCGACTTGCCGGAGCCGGTGGCGCCGGTGACCAGGATCAGGCCGGTCTTGTGGTTGCAGACCTTGATCATCCCTTCCTTGTCGAGGGACAGTTCCTCGAAGGTGGGGATGACGTTGGGGATGATCCGGAAGACGGCCGACATGCCGTTCTTCTGCATGAAGATGTTGGCGCGGAACCGGGCGCAGTCGGGGATCTCGAAGGAGAAGTCGATCTCCATGCGTTCGGCGAAGGTCTTCTTCTGCGCCTCGTTCATCAGCGAGTACAGCAGGTAACGGCTCTTTTCGGGGGTGATCGTCTCGAAGGTGGTCCGCACCAGGTCGCCATGGATGCGGATGCTCGGGGGCAGGCCGATGTTGATGTGCATGTCGGAGCCGCGTTCCTCGTGCAGGAAGTACAGCAGTTCCTTGATATCGGTGATGTTTTCTTTGGTGTACTTCCGGCGATGGACGCGCGTCTCGACGTTTTCGGGCTGGAGCGACTCGATGGTGATCTTCTCCTTTTTCAGGACCGCGTCGAACTGCTCGGTGGAGAGCTTCGACGCGAGGGAGATGATCTTGTCCTTCTCGAAGTCGGTCGCCGTCTCGTACATGGCGAAGAAGGAGGGGACCCCGGGATAATCGCGCCGGCCCAGGATCTCGCGGGCACCCCGCGCCACGTCGGCGTTGCGGTCCAGGGTGGCCAGCACCAGGTCTTTCAGGAAGGCCGACCGCGGGTGTTTCGACAGGTTTTCGATGATGGTGTGGCGGATGGCGTGGTCTTTGTCATCGAGTTTGAGCAGGAGCAGGCCGGCGATCGTCTCGAACTTCTGCAGTTTGGCGATGGCCTCGATGGCGCAGGTGCGCACCAGGGTGTTGCGGGAGTTGTCGATCAAAAAGAGCAGGGGGCGCAGGGCGTCCTTGGAGCCGATGTCGCCGATGACCCGCAGGACCGGCAGGAGGAGGCGGTCGTCTTCGCTGTCGAGGCAGGCCAGCAGGGGGTCGAGGGCGTGGACGCCGAGACTGGCCAGAATGCGGCTGGCGTGCTCCTGGATGAAGACCGAGTCATCGCGCAGGTAGGGCAGGAGATCCTGCACCACGAGCGAGTCGCGCACCTGCGACAGGGCTGTCATGATGAAATACTTCGATTCCGAGGTCGGGGGGCCGAAGAAGTCGGCCAGTTCCTTGACCACGTCGAGTCCCATGATGCGGCCCAGCAGGATCATGATGCAGGTGCGGGTCTCCAGGGAGGCGCTGGGGAAGATGGCCAGCAGGGGATGGACGACTTCCCGGCCCCAGTTGGTGAGGGCTTTGATCGCCTCCTCGCGCACCAGCATCGAGGGGTCCTGGAGCATGCCGAACAGGGTCTGCAGAGAGGCCTCGGTCTTGATCTCGCCGAGGCCGGCGCAGATGTAGGGCCGGACCACGCCCTTGGTGTCGGCCTCCAGCATCCGCTGGAACAGGCTGAACGCCTTGTCCTTCAGGATCAGGGGGATGATCTTGATGCAGTCGTACTTCTGCCGGCTCGGGCAGGTCATGAAGTATTCCTGGATGATCTGGTAGATGCCGTCGCCCTGTTCGATCAGCAGTTTCTTGGCGAGCCGGCGGATGATCCAGCTGGGGTCGGAGACCCGTTCGAGGAAGGCCAGGATGACCTGCTTGTCGGGTTTCTTGCCCAGCTGTTCCATGGCCAGCATGCGGATTTCGTCGCTTTCGCGGCTCTTGACGATCTCGAGCAGTTCCTCACGGGCGAAGAAGTCGAGCTGGATCATGATGTAGTGCGCCCAGAACCGCACGGTGGGGTCGCTCGACAGCTTCAGGGCGGGCAGGACGTCCTTCAGGACGGTGGGGTAGTTGCTGACGACCTGGACGACCTTTTTCTGGATCGTCTCGAATTTGCTGGAGAGGGCCAGCGGCAGGATGGTGGAGATGATCTTGCGCTGTTTCTCGGTGTTCTGCGACTGCAGAAGGGATCCGAACTTGTCGATCGCCGTCTCGTTGTCGAGGAAGTCGGAACTGCGCAGTTTATCCTGGAGGCTGATGAGGATTTCTTCGATCATGGTGGACGGACGCCCTCTCGGCTATGGTGAGTGGAACGAGTATACCAGGGATTCGGAATTTTCCCAAGTTTTCTTGAGGGCGGGCATGCTGAGGAGGAACCCGGTCTCCGAAGGGAATGCCCACGGCTGGCGGCAACCCGGGATCCGGCCGGGATCTCACGCGGCCGGGCCCCGCCCCGGGCCTTCCCCCTTCCGGCCCCGTGCCGGCCCATTTCCGGCCTGTTTTGCGCAAAACCCCTTGACCAGAAGGCCATCCTGCGCTATCATAGCCAGACTACACTCCCCGTGTCGGGGGAGGGAATTTCATCGGAGGTACCCCATGGCCCTGGTTTCCATGAAGGCTTTGCTCGAAGCGGGTGTCCATTTTGGCCACCAGACCCGCCGCTGGAACCCGAAGATGGCGAAGTACATCTTCACCAGCCGCAACGGCATCTACATCATCGACCTGCAGAAAACCACCAAACTCCTCGATGAAGCCTGTGAGTTCATCAAGAGCGTGGTGCGCGAGGGCAAGCCGATCCTGATGGTCTCCACCAAGCGCCAGGCGCAGGACATCATCAAACAGGAAGCCGAACGTTGCGGAATGTTCTACGTCAACTACCGCTGGCTGGGCGGCATGCTCACCAATCACGTCACCATTCAGCGCCGCATCCAGCGCCTGAAGGAACTCGACGAACTGATCGACACCAACAAGATCGAGTCGTATCCCAAGAAGGAAGCCGCGGGCATGCGCAAAGAGCGCGAGAAACTGCAGCGCTCCCTGGGCGGCATCAAGAACATGAAGGGCATGCCCGGCGCCATCTTCGTCATCGACCCGCACAAGGAACCCATCGCCGTGGCCGAGGCCCGCAAGGTGGGTATCCCGCTCGTCGCCGTCGTCGACACCAACTGCGACCCCGACCAGATCGACTACGTCATCCCGGGCAATGACGACGCCATCCGCGCCGTGAAGCTGGTCACCAGCCTCATCGCCGACGCCGCCCTGGAAGCCCTCGAAGGCAAACCCTTCGAAGAGGTCGCCGCCGCCGCCGCCGACCAGGCCACCATGGCCGCCGCCGCCGGCACCTCCGTTCCCGCCCCCGCTGCTGCCGCGGCCGCCGGTGAAGCCCGGACCGCCGAAAGCGACAAGATGCAGATCGGCTGACTCGACCCCGCAACCCCACCAGAGAGAAGGTAGAATCATGGAAATCACCGCAAAAATGGTCAGTGAACTCCGGGAGAAGACCGGCGCCGGCATGATGAAGTGCAAGGAAGCCCTCATCGAGTGCAAGGGGAATTTCGACGAGGCCGTCGACTACCTGCGCAAGAAGGGCCTTGCCTCTGCCGACAACAAGGCCGGCCGCGCCGCCTCCCAGGGCCTCATCACCGCCAAGACCACCCCGGACCGCCGCACGGCCGTTCTCCTCGAAACCAACTGCGAGACCGATTTCGTGGCCCGCAACGCCGAGTTCGTGGCCTTCACCGGCAAACTGGCCGACGCCGTCCTCGACAACGACGCCCTCGGCACCCTGCCCGCCCTGACCGCCCACACCATCGGCGGCCAGAAGGTCGAGGACACCCGCAAAGCCCTCGTCGCCAAGATCGGCGAGAACATCCAGCTCGGCCGCGTCCACCGCATGACCGCCCCCGAGACCGGGGTGTTCGACACCTACATCCACGGCGAAGGCAAGCTCGGCGTCGTCGTCCAGCTCACCTGCGGCACGGCCGAACTCGCCCGCAAACCCGAGACCGTCGGCCTCGCCCACGAGATCGCCCTGCAGGTCGCCGCCATGAACCCCTTCTTCCCCACCCGGAACGAGGTCCTGGCGAAAGAAAAGGAAATCATCCTCGGCCAACTGCAGAACGACCCCAAGAATGCCAACAAGCCCCAGAACATCCTGGCCAAGATCGTCGAAGGCCGGATGGACAAATTCTTCAAAGAGCGCTGTCTGGTCGAACAGCTCTACGTCAAAGACGACAGCAAGACCATCCAGGACCTCCTGAACGAGTTCGGCAAACAGCACGGCTCCACGGTGACCGTCGCCGCCTTCTGGCGGTGGGCTGTGGGTGACCGCCCCGCCGAGGCCCCGGCCGCCTGCTGTGCCGGCGGCTGCTGCAGTTAGACCCGCTTCTCCGAGCACCCCGCAGGGGCGGCGACCCGGTCGCCGCCCCTGCGCTCTTTTCCCGGGGCCATTCCGGCTGACCCGCGCGCTGACTTTCCGAACAGGGAGAATTGCGGTAGAATCCCCTGGACGATCCCCGCCCGGAGCAATCCCGGATGGAGACCGGGCCATCCCCTTTCAGGAGGAACCAACTCATGCGCGCCGCGACCCTTTCCCTGCTGGTGTTCCTGGTTCTGGCCGGGCTTTCCGCCGCCTTCGGGCAGGATGCTCCGGAATCGGCCGGGTTCTCCCTTCCTCCCGCCCCTCAGCCCACCGAAGCCGCCCCTCCCGACAAACCCCTGGCCGACCTGGTGAAGGCCAACGAACGGTTTCGGACCACCGTCGACAAGCTGGTGGCCCGGTACCAGTCCTGGATCAAAGACAACCAGTTCTACGCCCTGCCGGAAGCGCTTCGGAGGAAGCCCCGACCGCCCGTGGACAGCTACCCCTGGTTCAGGCATCTCCAGGAATCGCGGGAAGCCGTCAAACCAGTGACCGAAGCCTATGAACGGGCCATCAAGCTCGGGTGGGACCCCGGTGATCCCAATATCACCGAGGCGGCGCGGATCATCGAGGAAGGCAAACGACGTCTCGCCGCCACCGGCATCTGGTTCGCCCGCCGCATTGATCAGCCGGCCATCGCGGAGGACGAGGCTCTCGAACAGCTGGTCGACGAAGCCTGCCGGGGGCTGTTCGCCGCCCGCAGTGCCGTTTATCGGGGGTATGTCGAGGAACGCTGGGCCCAGGTCGACCGGACCAACCGGAAACTGCTCGAGGCGAACCGCAGTAACACCGAGGTTCTCTACAATCTCGGCCAGCACCAGCACTATCGGGCCGCGGTGCGGGTCCTGGACCAGATCCGCCAGCAGACCCTCCCCCTCCTGGACAACCTTCCCGCAACCCCTGACCACGTGCATGGCCCCAACTGCGGGCATGCCCACTACCGCGAGTATTCTGCCGGCGCGGCCGCCGCGGACCAGCCGGCCGACCCCGGGACCGCGCCGGGGTCGCCCGACCACCAGGGGGAGCCCGCCGGCCGCTGATCCCGCCGGCCCGCCGGCCGGGCTCCGGCTCCCCCCAGGGTTCGGAGC
>CAZKPI010000281.1:0-6498 GCA_964554555.1 uncultured bacterium | reverse complement strand
GCTGGCGGTGACCAGCATCTCGCGCCTCGAGAAATCCTGCGGTCCGAACCGCCGGTGATCGCCGATGGCCCTCAGCCACAGACCGGGCGGCAGTTTCACATGGAAGGTGGCGCGGGCGTGGGATTCCGCGTTGAACAGCACCAGAAGAGGGGAAGGCGGGTTCCCCCCGGCTCCCGGCGACCCCGCCGGCTTCCAATACAACCCGATCGCCCCGGGCCTGGAGCCGTCGATCCGCTCGGCCGCCCGGCAGGCGGCCGAGCCGGCCTCCCGCAGGATCCGGCCGGCTTCCGACCGGCGGAAGGCGATCAGATCGGCGTAGAACCGGAAGACGGCCGCGTTCTTCTCCCGCAGGCTGTAATCAACCGTGTTGACCTCGTCACCCGCGTTGTAGCTGTTGTGGTTCCCCCGTTTACTGCGCAACATCTCCTGCCCCTGCGCCAGCATCGGGATGCCCGGGCTCAACAGCACCGCTGCCGCGCAGAACAGGTTTCGCTTCACGTCGGTCTCGGAAGGCCGACTGCCGTCGTGGTCGGCCCGCCGCGAGAGATGGTCGGTCAGGGTGTAGTCGTCGTGCGACTCGACGTAGTTGACCGACTCGAGCGGATGGTCGGTCCACAGTTCGAGCGAGCCGCGCAGGACGGGCAGAAGGTCGGCGCCCGTCCCCTTGCCCAGGGCCGCCTCCTTGACCCGCGTGCGGAAATCATCGTTCCAGCTGGCCCATGTCGTGCCCCGCAGGCGCCCCTTGATCGTGCCGCGGAAGCTCCACGGCTCGGCGATCAGCAGGATGTCGGGCTTCACCTGCCGCAGTCGTTTCTCGATCGCCTGCAGGGTCTCCATGTCGAGAAGCTCGGCGAGGTCGAACCGGAAGCCGTCGATGTGGTACTCCCGCACCCAGTATTCCAGACTGTCGAGAATCAGCCGGCGGGCCATCGGATTCTCGCTCTTGAAATCGTTGCCGCATCCGCTGAAGTTGTACAAGCTGAAATTGCCGTCGTGCCGGTAGAAATACTTCTTGTCGAACCCCATCAGGACCTGCGGGGCGCCGGTGTGGTTGTAGACGACGTCGAGCACCACGGCGAGCCCCTCGGCGTGGAGGGTGTTGACCAGCGCTTTGAACTCGTTGACCTGCCCCCCCAGCGTGTGCAGGGCCAGCGACGCCTCGGGGCAGAAGAACAGCGCCGGCATGTACCCCCAGTGGTAGGTGCTGGGCGGGTCGTCGTCGAACTCAAAGATGGGCAAAAACTCCACGACGTTGGCCCCCAGCCGCTTGATATGGTCGATGCCCGTCCCCGTCCCGACGGTGGCCGCCAGCCCAAGATACTTGCCCCGCCGGTCAGGGGCGACCTTGGCGGTCTCATGGGTGGTCAGATCGCGCACCGACGCCTCGTAGATCACCAGGTCGGTCTTCGGCGGCAGGCGGAAATCCTGGTCGGTCCAGCCGTGGAACCCGTGTCCGTGGGCCGCCGGGTCGAGCAGGATCGACGGCCCGTTGTGGAAGACGGCCGCCCGGCCCCAGGGGTCGGGCCAGAGCCGCCCGGGCTGGAACCCTTCGCCCTCGCCGGCCGGGCCATCCACGGTGAATCCGTAGTAGGTGCCCCAGGGCAGGCCCGGCAGGTGCATCTCCCACACCCCGTCGGCATCACGTGTCCCCTCGACGGTGCCCAGCGGCCGCTCGCGCAGGGGGTCGGCGAAATGGTGCAGGACCACTTTCCAGGCCCGCGGGGCGAACACCCGGAACACCAGCCCTGGCGGATTCCCTTCCACCCTGGGCCCGAGCGGCTTGTCCGACTGGAACCCGCGCCGGAACAGCCCATCGGGGTGGATCGGCCGGACCACCGGCTTGTCGCCGAGGCCCCGCACCTCCAGGCGCAGGTTGGCGGTGGGATCGAGGTCTCGGCAGTGGAGGTCGATCTCCTCCCCCTGGCCGTGCAGGCCCTCCCGGCGGGTGAGGCCGAGCACCGTCCCGTGCGGCAGAAGGCGGAAGGCCTCCTTTTCCAGGAACTGGGGAAGCGCCGCCAGGGGGCTGAACTTCACCCGCACCGTGACCGCGTCCTCCAGCACCACCATGAGGATGCCGCCGGTCGGGTCGGTGAGCCCGCCCTTCTCGTCGAGGAAGAACGTGCGGTTCGGCCCGGGCTCCCAGGCCCCGTCGATGATGAACTTGAACTCGTGCCGGCCCGGGCCCACCCCGGTCAGGGGGAAGACCCACCGGCCCTCGCCCTTGTGCGTCATGCGGCCGGCCGCCGGGTCGAACCGGCCCTTGGCGGAGCCCGCCCAGTCGTTGAAATCCCCCCCGACCGCCACCGTCTTGGCCGCCGGGGAACGGTACTCCAGCTGGGCGGGCCTGCTCATGGCTCAGAAATGCCCGTAGCGGTCGGCCAGATGGATGGCCTTGATCTGGTGGAAGGGGACCAGGATGAGCTTACCCTTCACGTCGATCTTCATCAGCGGGAAGTTCTGGGTCTTGTCGGCATACTTGATGGTGCAGATGTAGTCGGTGTCGCTGGTCGTGGAGATCCGCACCTGCTGACCGGCCAGGATCAGTTCGTTGATCGTGTGCTCCGAGGACTTCACGTCAAGCCCTTCGTTGACCGCCCGAAACTTCCGGCTCAGCTCGCGGGTCAACTGCATCAGCAGGTCCACGGCCAGGGTGGGGTTCTGCTTCCGGATGATCTGGAAGTGTTCGGCGGTGAATTTGGCGATCTTCACCGGGCCCACCGCCGTGGCGCTGGCCGAGCGGACCATGCTGTCGATGAACGCCACCTCGCCGAACAGGTCATGCTTGTCGAGGATGGTCAGGATCTTCACCGCTCCCGCCAGGACCTTGTGGATCTTGACCCGCCCGCTGAGGACGAAGAACAGGGCCGTCGACTGGGCGTTTTCGTCGATGATCAGCTGATTGTCCTCGTAGGAGACCTCCTCCATCAGGTCGGCCAGCTGACCCAGGTCGTCCGTGGAAAACCCGCCCAGGACCTCGAACTCTTTCAATTTCTCTGCCAACGACATGCTGTTCCTCCTCCTCACGATGGTCCGGTTCCCGGGGCGGGGGTCACCGCGCTGGCGGCGGCCCCGGGGCGGCACCGCCCGATTGTAGCATGCTCCCGCCGCCGAGGCAAATCCCCGTCCCGCCGGGCACGGAATCCTCGATTCCCTTGCCCGGGCGGCGGTCGGAACCCCTGCCCGTCAGTGGTCCCTGCCGGCTGTGGTATCCTGGGGGAAACCCATCCCGCCGGAGGACGACCATGGCTGAGGTCCCCGTCAGTCCCGAGCGACTGCGCAGTCTCGCCCGTCACCTCGAACTGGCCTTCCTCCCCACCCCCCAACCCCCGACCGAGACCGAACGGCGGTATCTGGCCCTGTCCGCCGCCGGCTTCCTGGCGGCTTTCCTTGCCGCTGTTGGGTTCGCCGCCGGCCTGGCCTACCTGGTTCCGGTCTTCCTCATCCAAATGGGATTCCTGGTCGGGATATTCCACAACTCCGGGTGGGATGACCGGGGCGACGGCAGAGAGTTCCTTCTGGCGGCGCTCCAGAGCATTGGCCAGTTCCAGGTCGTCCTGGTCGTTCTGGCTGGCGCGGCCCTGCTGGTCGTCAGCTGGCGGGAATTCCGGGAGCGCCGCACCGGACTCCTGGAGGACCCGGACCTGCACCGTGCCTCGCCGCGGTCTTGCACCTGGCTGGAGGCGGCCGTGCACCTGGCCAGGTTCCTGCCCGATCTGTTCTGGCAGAATGCTCTGGCCGCCTGGTTTCCCGACCGGGCCGTGGCCGGTTCCCCCTATGCCCGGCCGGCCGCCGCCTGGTTGGTCCTG
This sequence comes from uncultured bacterium, assembly GCA_964554555.1. GTDB lineage: Bacteria > Muiribacteriota > Ozemobacteria > Ozemobacterales > Ozemobacteraceae > Ozemobacter. The sequence goes on along the minus strand of CAZKPI010000281.1, from coordinate 2,692 downwards.
CTCGCCCGGGGGACCTTTCCCCCCGATGGCGGCCTTCCTTTCGCGTCGCTCGAGGAGCTTATCGGGCCGGTCGACCGCCCCGTCGGTCAGGAGGCCTTCCGCCTGCTGGTCCGGTCCAACCTGGTTGCCGAAAAGATGCAGGTGGACCGCCAGGGGCGGGAGTATCCCGTGACCGTCCTCACGGAAACCGGGATGACCGTGGCCCGGAAGTTCGAATTGACCGCGGCGGCCGGGTCCGGCCCGGCCCCGCGCGAGGGGGAACATCCATGAAACGCCGCGAAACCCAGGATCACAACTGGTGGGTCTACTTCTTCGTCATCATGTTCGGCGTGCTGGTGGAACTCGGCTCGAAACCGGCGCCGCCCCCCGCGTCTGTCCGGCCCGCGGCCGGCCAGGGATTGGTCATCCCCGACTTCGGCTGGCTCGACCGGCACCCGGAGTATCGCGACGGCGGCGGCCTGTCCCGACTGCATCTGGCGGCCGCGGCCGGCCGGCTCGACAAGGTCAGGGAATACCTGGACGCCGACGGCACCCGCGACTTGCGGGACCAGGCGGGCCGCACCCCTCTCATGGTGGCCATCCAGGAGCGGAAGGAGGAGGTCGCGGTCCTCCTGTTCAGACGCGACGCCGATCTGAAGATCCCCGACCACAAGGGCAAAACCCCCCTGATGGCGGCGATCCACAGCCGGATGCCGCAGTTGGCCCAGGCCATGATCGAAGCCGGCAGTGACATTCACCAGGTCAACGGCAAGGGGCTGACCGCCCTTCACTGTGCCGCCGAGGTGGGTGATGTCGGCACCGCCGAGATCCTTCTGCGCCGGGGCGCTGACGTCAACGCGGTCTACATCAACGGCTGGACCCCCCTGCATTTCGCGGCGCAGAACGGCCACCGCGAGATCACCGCGTTCCTCCTGGCCAAAGGGGCCGACTCCACCCGGCGGCTGACCTTCGGCTGGCTTCCCGCCGACCTGGCCCGCGCCCGCGGCCACACGGAGATTGCCGACCTCCTGGAGCGCCGCGCCGAGCAGTAGGCCGCCCGCCCGGCAGGCTGGCGCACGGGTTGCCGCGCCCCAGCAAGCCGTCTCCCGCCAGTCGCCCGCGTTCTGACCGCCGCCCCGCCGGTGGCCGCCCGGAACGGGGCCGGATTCCCAATGCCCCCACGGCCACCCGCCCTGCTGGCCTGGGTGTGGTGGGATGTTCCGGGGGAAGCCGGGCGGGCGGCCCGCTCAGCGTTTCCCCACCGACAGGCGGAAAAGGGGCTCGCCGTCGATCGTGAAGCTGGCGATGATCTGCCGGCCTTCGGGACCGGTAACCCACTCGATCAGCCGGTTGGCCAGCCCGGTCCGGGCGGTCGGGATCCTGGCCTGCGACACGGCCAGGATGGCGTAGGAATTCTTCAGCTCGGCGGGGTTCTCGTAGATCACCGCAAGGGGAAGCTTCTGGCGCGTGAACAGCCAGGCGGCCCGGTCGCACAGCACGTAGGCCTTTTTCTCATAAGCCAACTGCAGGGTTTCTGCCATGCCCTGGCCCGCCTCCAGGTAGGCCGGCCCCGCTGGTGCGGTGCCCGCCGCCCGCCACAGGTCGAGCTCCCGCTGATGGGTGCCCGACTGGTCGCCCCGCGAGGCGAACGGCCGGCCCGACGAGGCGATGGCCCCGAAGGCCGCCGCCGCGTCCCTGGCGGCGGCCGCCCCGGCCGGGTCATCGGCGGGGCCGAGGATCAGAAAATCGTTGTACATCAGGTCCCAGGCGTTGGTGCCGAAGCCGTCGGCGATGAACCGGTCCTCCAGAGCGCGGGAATGGGCCAGCACCGCGTCGGCATCCCCGTTGCGGGCCAGTTCGAACGCCTTGCCGGTGCCCACCGCGATCGGTTTGACCTGGATCCCGGTCGCTTTCTGGAAGGCGGGCAGGAGGACGTCGAGGAGCCCGGTGACCTGCACAGAGGTCGTCGTTGCCAGGACCAGGCTGTCCGGGACGGTCTGGGCCGCCAGGGGTAGGGCGAGACAGGCTGTCAAGACCCAGACGACGGACAGGATGCGTCGCCTGGGGCCGGAACCTCCCGTTGGGGTTGGAAAAGTCATGGCGGTCTGGAGTGATGGTACCACCTGCCCGGATCCGATTCCAGGGTGCCCTCTGCCTTCCCGGCCTGCGTTCCCCCGCAAAGGCGAGCCGCCCGGTCTGGTGACCGGGCGGCCGGGCAGAGGAACCACCGCTGGGCCGGGAGGGCCCCCAGGCCGGGCGGGCGACGGGGGCCTTTTGTCGCCATCGGTGATGGCGAGGAGTTCCTGCCGAACCCGGGTGGGGTGGTTCAACGGCCTTCGCTGGCCGGGGGGAATGGGAAGTCCCAGCCGGGCTCCCGCTGGATGCCGATCAGCCAGCGCTGAAACCAGACCAGAAGGCTGATGTCGAACATGGCGTTCCTCCTTTCGTTGGAACCGGACCCCGGACCCCTCCCCGATGGACCTTCCATGGGGCGAGGAGCCCGGATGACGATGGACGTTTCTCATGACGAGGCGGGCGTGCTTCGCACTTCCCGCTGGAGACGGATCACCCAGTTCTGGAACCAGATCAACAGAGTGTTGTCCAACATGACCTGTTCCTCCTTTCGACGGAACTGGCCACACTGACGCATGATCCGTGCCAGCGGGGCGGGAGTGGCTGAATGAGAGCCAAATCGGGGCGACGTGCCCCTGTA
>CAZKPI010000280.1:0-6524 GCA_964554555.1 uncultured bacterium | reverse complement strand
ATGGAGTTCGGTCCCCGCGCGCTCGGCAACCGCAGTATCCTCGGCGACGCCCGTTCCCCCCGGATGCAGTCGGTGATGAACCTCAAGATCAAGTTCCGCGAGTCCTTCCGCCCCTTCGCCCCGTCGGTTCTGCGCGAGCGGGTGGCCGACTACTTCGACTTCGACGCCGACAGCCCCTACATGCTGTTGGTCGCCGAGGTGGCGGCCCGCCGGCGGATCCCGCCCGCGCCCGGCCAGGAGAACCTGTGGGGCATCGAACGGTTGAACATCCCCCGGTCAGACATTCCCGCCGTCACCCATGTCGACTATTCGGCGCGGATCCAGACCGTCCACGCGGCCACCAACCCCCGCTACCACGCCCTTCTCCAGGCCTTCGAGCGGCTCACCGGCTGTGGGGTTGTCGTGAACACCTCCTTCAATGTCCGCGGCGAGCCTATTGTCTGCACCCCGGAAGACGCGTGGCGGTGTTTCCGGCGCACCGATATCGACACCCTTGTCCTGGAGAACCATGTCGTGGAAAAGGCCGACCTGCCCCCTGCCGCCCCCGACGAGGACTGGAAAAGGGAATTCACCCTGGACTGACCATGACGACGCCTTCCCCCACCACGACCGAGTTGCGGCGGTTCGGCCTGACCGTCGGCGGGCTCCTCGTTCTGCTGGCTTTCTTCCCCTGGGTCCGCGCGGCCGTGGGGTGGGCTCTGCATGCCCACCCCTTCCGGTCGATCCTCTTTCTCCTCGGCGCCGGCCTGGTCACCGGCGGGATCTGGTGGCCCCACCGGCTCCAGCGTCCCCACCACTGGTGGATGGGCCTGTCAGGGTTCCTCGGCCGCGCCTCGACCCGGGTCGTTCTGGGTCTCCTCTACTACGGGCTCTTGACCCCCGTGGCGTTCGTCAAACGATGGCAGGGAGACGATTTCCTCGGCCTGACCTTCCGTCCCGACCTGTCTTCCTACCGGCAGGAGGTCGTGAAGCGGCCGGCCAGCCACCTGGACAACCAGTACTAGGCCTCAAGGAGGTGGAAGCCAGATGATGTCCGTCCTCAAAGAACTCTGGGGGTTCGCCCGGGAGAACCGGAAATTCTGGTTGCTTCCCATCATTCTCGTCCTGGTTCTGTTGGGCGCCCTGCTGGTCTTTGCCCAGGGCAGTGTCGTGGCCCCGTTCATCTACACCTTGTTTTGAACAGGACCGGGGACAGGCTTCCCCCGGGCTTTCCTGCCGTCGGCAAGCCTGCCGGCACGGTCTTCCCCCTTCGGGCGGGGGGCCGGCGGGATCACCAGACAGGGGCATCACCCGACTTGTCAGGGAGACGGAGGTATAGTAGGGTGGTTCCGACAGGAGGATTGGCGAGGAATGCAGGCGAGAAAGGGGTTTGGCGCCATCCTGTTCCTGCTTCTGCTGGCAGGGGTGGCGGCGGCCATCATCTACGGGTACAACCGGTATTGCGAAAGGTACTACATCGCCCTCTATGACGGCGAAATGGTGCGCTACATCGACGTCCCGCCGTTCACCCGCCGGGTCGATCCCCCTGCCAACGATCTGAAGGGCAAAGCCCTCCTTGACATCGAGGTTTCCCCTGACCAGGTGAACACCTTCTTCGGCACCATGTCCAGCCGGCGGGGGTTCGTCTTCCGCACCAAGGAAGGCCAGTGCGAGTTCGAGGTCAGCGGCGGCTACGTGGTGAAAGGAACCTTCAAACAGAACCAGCTGTCCCTTGAATGGACGCCGGTCCTGACGGAATCCCTGCAGAAGAAGTTCCAGAAGACCTTCCCGGGGGAGGCACTGCCCGGGGCTTCCGGCACCAAGGCCCTGAAGAAATAGGGCCCCCGCCCGTCCGGCCTCGCGGGCGTTGGGTTAGCGGGAAGGCGCCCGCTACCGGTGGATGTCCAGGATGGCCAGCAGGAACCACGCGGCCAGCAGGGCGCCGATGGCCATGCCGCCCCATCCCGTGTGCCAGAGGGGAACGTCCAGGCCTGGGTGGCGCTGTTGGGCGCGCCCCAACAGCCAACGGTTGTGGGCGACATCCAGGGCGGCCAGCCCGCCGAAAAAGGCGAACCAGGCAGGGAGGGCGACCCACCCGTTGGTTCTCAACTGGACGGAGATCGCCGGCACGGCATACCCGACGGCCGCGAATCCCCACAGGACAAGCACCGCCGCCACGATCTCGGCGAGGGAGACCAGGATCGCCCCGCCGATCCGCCAGCCGGCCGCCAGGTCGACCCCGGCCTTGTGGGGCAGACGGCACCAGAAGACCGCTTTGCCGATGGAGAGGATTCCCAGGCAGACAGGGAGGCCGAAGAAGAAGACCAGCAGTCCCAGCATGCCGAAGGCATCCTGGGTGTAGGGGCCCGCCCAGGCGGCGGCGGGGATCAGCCCGGCCAGCAGGCCAAGGCCGAGGGCGAGGCTCCGGCGGCGGCCTGCCCCGGGCCCGGGTCGCTGGCGAGCGGGCTTCCGTTCGGGCCGGGGAAGGGCAGGAGGAGCGGGGGGCCGATCCGGGTCAGGCCTTCCGGCCGGACCGCAGGGGAGCGAAGCGGGCGCGCTCACGTCGGAAGCCGCTGGGGGGGCGCAGGGAAGAACGGCAACGGGGCGGGCGCGCCCGGGCCTGGCCGGGCCGGCCGCCTCCCGGCGGGCGTCTGGCGTTGGAACGGGGAGCGTCGGGGATCCGGGGCGGTCACTCCACCACCTTGGTCCCCGAGAATTTGTCGTAGAGGGCTTCCCGCTCATTCCCCAGCAGAATGAACCAGGCCCCGACCCCGAAGAACAAGCAGGAGATGAGGAACAGGGCACTGCGGAGGCAGGCGGAACCCCAGTCGAGGGGCGAGCCGTCCTTCTTCACCACGCCGCACTTCCCGTAGATCTGTCCGATCGTGGCTCCGCGCATTTTCCAGAAGATGGCGAAGTAGGCGAAGCTGAGGAGCAAGAGAAGGAAGGCGAACAAGAGGTGCAGGAGGCTCATCAGGAAGGAAGGCAGGATGGTGCCGAGGACGCCGCCCCCGATCCACCAGGCCGCCTGCAGGATGACCCCTGCGACGACGCCGACCCCGAAATCGATGAGGAAACAGCCGAACCGGGTGCCGGGGGAAACGGGGCGGAAATCCGCCTGGTTGCCGGCCTCCACCACCGTCTTGCCGGCCAGGGTGGCCGCGACCGACTTCTGCATCTGGGAGATGTTCTTGCCGATCTGTTCCTGGACCTTCCCCAGGTTCCGCCCCAGGTTCTTGCCCATCTGGGAGATGTTTTCCCCCCAATTTTTCTCCTTCAGATAGGTCTGCACCGTTTGATTCCAGGTGACAAGGGCATCTGAACCGGGCTTGCCGGGCAGGGCCTTGCCCGACACGACCTGCTCGACCAGCTCCATCAGGTTGACGGGCAGGCTGGTCAGCTTCTGCTTCTCGAGCGGCACGGAAAACACCGTGATCGGGTCGGGAATGCCCTTCAACTGCTGGGGTCCGATCTTCTCGGCGACGATCTCGCCCTTGTCCATCAGCAGGTAGGTCGATTCGCTGATGCCGATCGAACCGCCCGGGAAGCAGGGAAGGGCCTCCATGCGCGACGTGATGTTGACGGCGGTGCCGAAGATGTCGTTGTTTTCGAGGGTGACGTCGCCTGAGTTGACCACCACCCGCAGATTCAGCTTCTGCGACGGATCCTTGACCTTCTGGTTGTATTCGCGCAAAAGGAGCTGGATGATGATGGCGCAGATGACCGCGTCGGTCGAACTTTCGAAGGTGCAGAGGAAGGCGTCGCCGATCGACTTGATGATGGTCCCGCCGTAGAACTCGATGACCGGTACCATCAGCTGGTTGTGGCGCCTGATCAGATCGAGGTTCTGCTGGCGGGAAACGGTGGCGCTGGTGGACGTGTATCCCTGGATGTCGGTCATCATGATCGACAGGTTGCGGGATTTCACGGTCTTGCCCATGGCTTCTTCTCCTAGGCTCCCGGCGCGGCGGGAGCGATTCCGAACACGGCGACGAGTTCCTCCGGCTCCAGACGGTAGTCACTGCCGCGGCCGTTGTAGAACCCGTGATCCCGGATGAGGTGCAGGGTCAGGTCGTTCCAGCGGAAGGTCCGGCCCGTCCGGGGGTCGGTGACCTCGGTGTCGCCCTTGGCGAATCGCCCGTCGCCGAACGGACTGGGCAGAAGGCCCCGGTCGTCCCGGACGGTCACCTGGAATCGGCCTTCCACGGTCACCTCACGTTCCATCAGGTCGGTTCCCTGGCGGGTGATGGCGGCGAGGCGGTCGGCGATCTGGGCGTGGGTGACCCCGGCGGCCGCGACCGCCGCCTGGTCCTCGGCCAGGATGTCAGCCAGCGGGCGCGGGTCGGTGCCCAGGAATCCTTTCATGGTGAGGATTCCCGGCTGCATCCGGGCCTGGATGCGGTTGAGTTCCGGGGTTTGTTTCATCTCTCTCCCTCTCCTGCTATCGGCTGTCAGGAGAACTTGTCGTAGAACACCAGGGTTTCGGGAAGGCCCTTCCCGGTCAGCACCTTCACGCAGGCCCCGATCATGCCGGGACTGCCGCACAGGTAGGCTTCGTGGTTGTCGAGCGTGCCGTAGGAGCGGGCGACCACATCGGTGATCAGGCCGCGCTCCCAGGGGTGGCCCGTCTCGTCACCCGACAGGGCCGGTTTGAACCGGAACCACGGGTGCTTCGCCGCGATGGCCTGGAACTCCTCGACGTAGTAGAGGTCGCGCTGTTTGACGGCTCCGAAGAAGAAGGTGGCCGGACGGTGGGTGATGCCGCGTTCGACCATGTCGAGGACGATACTGCGGATGGGAGCCAGCCCTGAGCCGCCGGCGATGAAGATGATCTCGCGGGCGGAATCGCGCAGGAAGAATTCGCCGTAGGGGCCGATCAGGGTGGCGGTGTCGCCTTCCTTCAGGTGATGGAAGACCCAGGTGGTCACGAGGCCGTTGGGCACCAGCCGCACGACGAGTTCGAGGGCCCGGTTGTCGGCGGGGGGGGAGGAGATCGAGTAGGCGCGGGAGGTGGGTTCGGTCACGTCGCCGTAGGGCTTGGAGAGGAGGTTGACGAACTGGCCGGCCTTGAATTTCACGGTCTCGCCCTCAGGCAGGCGGAACCGCAGGCCGCGGATGTCATGGGTCAGGGGGGTGATGCGTTCGACGACCGCCTGGAACTCGCGCACGCTGAGCAGGTCGGGGGGGACCTCGATCCGGACGTTCTCCTTGACCTTCAGCTGGCAGGCCAGACGGACGCCGGTCCGCCGTTCCTCCGGGTTCAGGTAGGGGAGCTCGGTGGGCAGAACGGGCCCGCCGCCGTCGAGCACCTTGCACTTGCAGGTGCCGCAACTGCCGCGCCCGCCACAGCCCGAGGGCAGAAACAGTTTCTGACCGGCGAGGGTGCGCAGAAGACTGCCGCCGCCGGTGACCTTGAGGATGCGCTCGCCCTTGTTGATGTCGATCTCGCACTCCCCGTAGGTGGCGAAGACGGCCTCGGCGACGAGGAGCAGGACGGTGAGGCCGACCGAGACCGCGCTCAGCACCCCGACCCCCGTCAACACCTCGGACATGCGCCGCCCCTTCCCTGCTTCAGTTGATGCGGACGATGCCGGAGAACCCGACGAAGGCCATGGCCATGAACCCGGTCAGGATCAGGGCAATGCCCGGCCCCTCGAGTTCGGGGACGACCTTCGAGCGTTTCCGCATGCGTTCGCGCAGGCCGGCCAGGGCGACGATGGCCAGGGCCCAGCCGGCGCCACAGCCGGCCCCGTAGGCGACCGACTGCAGGAAGGTGTAGCCGCGGATGACCAGGAAGAGCGCACAACCGAAGATACAGCAGTTGACGGTGATCAGCGGCAGGAAGATGCCCAGCGTCAGGTAGAGCGGGGTGCTGAGGCGTTCGATCATCATCTCGACGATCTGGGTGAAGGCGGCAATGACCAGGATGAAGACGATGTACTGCAGGTATTCGAGGTGGAAGGGCACCAACAGCCAGTGATAGACGATCCAGTTGAGGGGGGCGGTGCAAAGCGAGACGAAGGTTACGGCGGCGCCCAGGCCCAGGGAGCTGTCGAGGTCGTTGGAGATGGCCAGGAAGGAGCACATGCCCAGGAAGTTGGTCAGCAGGATGTTGTTGGTGGTGATCGCCGCGACGAAGATCACCAGGGGGGAGATGGCCTGCACGTCCATGTCGTCTGGCTCCTTCCCGGTTACGCGGGTTTCGCCCCGGCGGAGGCGGCGGGGCGCGCGGATCCGCCCTTGAGGGCCTTGGCCGCCCAGATGAAGGCGGCCAGGGCGAAGAAGCCGCTGGGGGCGATGACCATGAGGTTCCAGCGGGTCCAGTCGGGGGGCAGGATGGGGATGCCGAAGAAACTGCCAAGGCCCAGGGGTTCGCGCACGGCGGCGATGGTCAACAGCACGAGGGAGTAGCCGGCCCCGGCCCCCAGGCCGTCAAAGAAGGCCGGCAGGGGGCGGTTGCCCATGGCGAACCCCTCGGTGCGGCCCATCACGATGCAGTTGGTGATGATCAGGCCGACGTAGGGGCCCAGTTCGCGGCTGATCTC
>CAZKPI010000279.1:5049-6524 GCA_964554555.1 uncultured bacterium | reverse complement strand
GCCTGAGCGAGGCGGCGGCGAACACCCCGGGCCCGGGGTGACCCGCGGGGCGGTCGCCGGGCTCAGCGGTTCAGGCCAGTTCCTTCAGCGCCTCCGCCTCGGTGTCGAACGCGTTGCCGAAGCCCAGGAGGCCGACGTTGCGGAAGACCATGTAGCTGGTCTTGCTCAGCCCGACGAAGGCGACCCGGCCGCGGTGCTGGTCGACGATGGTCTCGACCACCTGGAAGATGTTGATGACCGGGGCGCTGACGAAGTTCAGCAGGAACCGCTGACTGCCCTGGGCGAAGGCCGCCTCGACGGCCTGGCGGATGGTTTCCCCGCCTTCGCCGTCGACGTATCCCGCGGCCCGGATGACGTGGATGCCGTCCTGGACCTGGGTCGTCAGCCGGAGGTTGGGCATCGCTCAGGGGCGGGCGGGCTGGTCGCGGGTCTTCTTCTCGACCTTGGCCCAGGTGTCGCGGAGGCCGACGCTCCGGTTGAAGACCAGACGGTCGGGGCGCCAGTCGCCGAGGTCGGGGCAGAAGTAGCCGGTGCGCTCGAACTGCAGGGAGGTTCCGGGTTTGAGGGTGGCCAGGAAGGGCTCGACGAACGCCTTGGAGATCACCACCTCGGAGGCGGGGTTGAAGAAGGCGAGGAAGTCGGTTCCCTCGACGGCTTCGGGGTCGGGGCGGGTGAACAGGTTCTCGTAGAGCCTGACCTCGGCGGGAAGGGCGTGGGCGGCGGAGACCCAGTGGAGGGTGCCCTTGACCTTGCGGCCGTCGGTGGAGGTGCCGCCGCGGGTGGCGGGGTCGTAGGTGCACCGGACTTCGGTGATGGCGCCGGTCTGCGGGTCCTTCACGACGCCGGTGCAGGTGACGTAGTAGGCGAACTTGAGACGGACCTCCTTGCCCGGCGACAGGCGGTAGTAGCCCTTCGGCGGGATCTCGCGGAAGTCCTCGGCGTCGATGTAGAGTTCGCGGGAGAAGGGGATCTTGCGGGAACCGGCGGCGGGATCCTCGGGGTTGTTGACGGCGTCGAGTTCCTCGACCTGGCCGGCGGGGTAGTTCTCGATGACCAGCCTGATGGGCTGGAGGACGGCCATGACGCGCTGGGCGCGCCTGTTCAGGTCTTCCCGCAGGCAGTTCTCGAGCAGGGCGATGTCGACGGTGCTGTTGGCCTTGGCGACGCCGATGGCCTCGGCGAAGGCGCGGATCGCCTCGGGGGTGTAGCCGCGCCGGCGCAGGCCGCTGATGGTCGGCATGCGGGGGTCATCCCAGCCGCGGACGTGGTTCTCCTTCACCAGCTTGAGGAGCTTGCGCTTGCTCATCACGGTGTAGGTGAGGTTCAGGCGGGCGAACTCGATCTGGCGGGGGACGGCGGGGGTCTCGCACTCGCGCACGAACCAGTCGTAGAGGGGGCGGTGGTCCTCGAACTCGAGGGTGCAGATCGAGTGGGTGATCCGCTCGATGGCGTCGCTCAGGGGGTGGGCGAAATCA
>CAZKPI010000279.1:0-5036 GCA_964554555.1 uncultured bacterium | reverse complement strand
TACATCGGGTAGATGCACCACTTGTTGCCTGTGCGGTGGTGTTCGGTGTGGAGGATGCGGTACATGACCGGGTCGCGCATGTTCAGGTTGGGCGAGGCCATGTCGATCTTGGCGCGCAGGGTGCGGGCGCCGTCGGGGAACTCGCCGTTGCGCATGCGCTGGAAGAGGTCGAGGTTCTCCTCGACGGAGCGGTCGCGGTAGGGGCTGTTGCGGCCGGGCTGGGTCAGGGTGCCGCGGTACTCGCGGGTCTGGTCGGCGGAGAGGTCGCAGACGTAGGCCTTGCCCTTGCGGATCAGATGGACGGCGTATTCGAAGCACTTCTCGTAGTAGTCGGAGGCGTAGAACAGGTTCTGGCCCCAGTCGAAGCCCAGCCAGCGGACGTTGTCCATGATCGATTCGACGTATTCGGTGTCTTCCTTGGCGGGGTTGGTGTCGTCGAACCGCAGGTGGCAGGTGCCGTGGTAGTCGCGCGCCAGGCCGAAATTCAGGCAGATGGACTTGGCGTGCCCGATGTGCAGGTAGCCGTTCGGCTCGGGGGGGAAGCGGGTGCAGACGCGGCCCTGGTGCTTGCCCGAGCGGTTGTCTTCCTCGATGATGTCGCGGATGAAGTTGGACGGCTTGCTGGCGGGAGTGGGATCGGACATGTGCGGTTTCCCTCGCTGGATGAATTCCCCGGCCCCGCGGCAGGGCGCCGGCCGGCAGACGGGGCGGATGGCGGGTATCGTAGCACATTCCGCCGGGCATTCCAAGACCGGGGGCGGGTTGCGACCGGTCCAGGGGCCCGGGGGGCGGCCGGCCGCCCCTGGGTGGGTGAACGCGGCCCCGGTGGCGGGCTGAGTGGCACGGGGTGTGCCCCGCGGCAGGTTGGGCAAGGAACCCCGAATCCCCTGCCCTTGGCGCGGGGGAGGGGATCTGCTACCCTCGGGGGAGACCCTGCTGACCACCGTGAAGACCAACCCCCGGAGGTGAGAGATGATCATCCAGTCGTTGTCCCTCGATGTGCCGGCTCCGTGCCTGAACCGGTGCCGGTTCTGCGTGTCGCACATGCGGCGGGAGCGGTATGTCAACCAGCTCGACACCAACAAGCCGCTCTACGACCTCTACCTCGAGGATTTCGAACGGCGGCTGGAGTTCGCCCGGGACAACGGATGCAACGTCATCATCCTGACCGGCGAGGGGGAACCGCTGTTGAACCGGCGATATCTCGAGACGTTCAGCATCATCAACAAGAAACTTCGCAAGCCGTTCCGGTGGATCGAGATCCAGACCAGCGGCACCACGCTGGACCGGGCCTATCTGCGGTTTTTGCGCAACACCGTCTGGGTCAACACCGTCTCCCTGTCGGTGGCCGACCTCTTCTCCTCGAAGGGGAACGCCGAGATCAACCAGACGAAAGCGGGGCACGAGGTCGACATCGACGCCCTGTCCGCGCAGATCCGCGACTTTGATTTCTCCCTGCGGCTCAGTCTCAACATGACCCGGGTCTACGACCTCAAGACGCCTGAGGAGATCTTTGCCCGGGCGGGCGAGCTGGGGGCGAGCCAGATCACGTTTCGTGTTTTGTACAATTCCCCGAAACATGACACTCCCGAGGACGCCTGGATCGATCAGAACCGGTGCGCCCCGGCCAAGATCGCCGCCATCCGGGAATACATCCAGCGGGCGGGGCGGAAGCTCGAGGTCCTGCCGTTCGGGGCGGTGAAATACTCGGTGCAGGGGATCGGCACGGTCATCGACGACGACTGCATGGCGGTCGAAGCCAAGGACACGGTGAAATACCTGATCCTGCGGCCCAACTGCAAGCTCTACTCGCGGTGGGACGACGTCGGGAGTTTGCTTTTCTAGGGGCTTCGCCCCCGGGCCGCGCCGGCGCCGACGGCCCGGGGGTCGGGCAGGGGAGGACCCGCAGAGAAACCGGGGAGGGTCCGGGGAGAAGATGGTGCGGGGACGGTGCGCGGACGGAAGGGGACGACGCGGGGAGGGGGTCAAGAAAACCGCCCGATGTGCCGATGATACTGGTGAGGTAGAGTTCACCACATCAAGGGAGGCGATCGCATGAAACCGACCCCGGTCCAGGCCACCTGCCAGCCCGAATGCAAGGAATGCACCCGGTTCTCGATCCTGCGCACCCCCTGCCGCCCGGAAGCCTGCATCTTCCGGCAGAGCACTCTCCATCCCGCGTTCCAGTACGACCTGCGCACCCTCGGCCCGAACGCCCGGCTCCTCTGCCCTGCCGGCTGACCCGCCGGACCGCTCCGCCGGGCCGCTCCGCCCGCCCAGCCCGCCGGCTTTTCCCAATCGATTTCCGCCGGCCCCCCTGAGCCTCGACAAATTGTTCTCGGGGAAAACTTCTCCGCCGGTGGTCCCATTTCCACGCCTTTGATGGGTTGAGATTTGGCGGGAATCCGGGATACCATCCCCCTGGTGGGCTATTCACCTGGCCAAGGTTGTGGGATCGTTGCCGTCGGTTCCTGTTCTTCTCGCCGCTTCTGGCTTGGTCAAGGTATGGGGCGACATCGAGGACTTCACCGCCAGCCCGACGCGGGTTCTGGCTTTCTGCCGCCAGGGACAGATGACCATTTCCAAAGGAGAAAAAATGGCTGACCGCAAACACCCGGTTCGTCGGGCTTCCCCCCAACATGCCCCGAAGACCACGCCGGCACCGTCGGGGTCATTCGTGACTATTTCCGGGCGGGTCGAACTGCCGCCCGAAGCCCTGGCCGATCTCGAAACCCATTTGGCCGCCTTCAACCGGAAAAAGCTCAAAGGGGCCAACCCGCCTTTTTTCGCCACGGTCAAAGGGAAGTTCGTCTTCGTCTCCCGGGAAATGTTGCCCAGGCAGTTCGATCCCATGTTCCGGCTTGAATGGCATGGGGCGGTCGATGACTGGGATTTCGCCATCTATCGCTATTCCGACGAAGCGTATGATCACTTCGCGGACTTTCCCGGGAGGGAGCTTCTCGACGGGACGGTGGCCGGGGCCTTGAAGGCGGTCCATAAAGCCTACCCACCCGATTGGGCTCCTGGGGTGGGTGATATGGAATCCGTCCTGGCAGCCTTGTTGGGGATGATGAGTCATCCTCTTCCCAGGCCGCGGAGGTCGGGGAAGCGATGAAGAAGCTCGCCCTGGATGGCCATGTGCCACTCGAGCGCAGGGCGAAGGTGGAGGGGGTAAAAAGCATGGTTGAACGAACACCTGAGAGCTCCCCGGTGGACAGGGAAGCTCTGATCGCGGCCATCCAGGGGCCCTGCCAGCCGTTCCCGGTGGCGGCCGTAGCGGCGATCGCCGCTCGCCGGGAAGAATTCCTGCCGGCGATCCTGCGTCTGTTGCAGGAGGCTGTGGACGACCCCGAGCGGATCATCGCCAGGGAGCACAGCTACGGGCCCACGATCGCCCTCTACCTGCTCGCCGAGTGGCGGGAAAAGAGTGCGTTCCAGACCATTCTGAAGGCTTTTTCCCACCGCGGGGAAACCACGTCCAACCTGTGGGGCGATGTGATCCACGAGCTCGGCAAGATCATCGTGTCGACCTTCGATGGGGATCTCGACAGTCTGATCGCCCTCATGCGGAATGCCGAAAACGACGAGTATGTCCGGGTCGATGCGTTCTACGGACTGTCGTCTCTCTACCTGTTCGGAGTCGTGGCCCGGGACCGCTTTCTTGCCATCACCCGGGATCTGCTTGCCGAGTTCGACCCGGCCAGGACCTATTCCCCAGGTGACCAGACCTGGTTTTCCGGCATGGTGGCGGGGTGCGCCAGGTTGAACGTTGCCGAGCTCGAACCTGAGGTAAAACGTTTGTACGACCATGAAATGGTGGATACTTTTTGGGTGAGGTTCGAAGATTTCCAGGAGGGGGTGGCCAACCCCTATCAGGAAGATATCTCCCGGACCGATCATCAGTACACGCTGATAACCTCTGCCGTCGAGGAACTGAAAGACTGGGCCTGTTTCCGTGATCCGGCTCGGGAGGCTGTCGAAAAACCGCCGAAACTCTCTCCCAAGGCCTGTGACAAAGCTCTGAAGACGGTTGCCGCCAGTCACGACGAGCCACCGCCTCCTGCCCTGCCTCCACCGGCAGAAAAGTTCCCGGTTGCCGGTCGGAACGACCCTTGCCCCTGCGGCAGCGGGAAGAAATACAAGAAGTGCTGCTTGTCCTGAGGCCCTCTGTTTATGGGCGGCTCAGCCGCTCTTGATGGCCGAAGGTCATGATCGGCCCCTTGCCGAACGTCTTGTCCCCATCACATTGCGCCACCATCCAACTCGTCTCCCTCATCGTCCAGATCGTGGCTCACCACCCTCAGATTGAAGGTCGAGCCGATCGGGGTAATCTGACAATCGATGATCATCCTCCGGTCATCAGGGAATCGCTGCTTCTTCCTGCGCATCAGCTTGTCGAACAGATCCGTGATCGAGGGAACATCGCTCTCCGTGACCTTGAGGTCTGTCAGAATGTCATGGACCATCTCGTCCTTCTCGACTGGGGTAACCAGGGTGGCGTTCCAGGCCATGATGGCGAGCGGGATGAGTTCTTTGTACCGGTCAGGGAATGCGTCCAGGATGTCGTCGATAAGTTCGATGACACGTTGTGACAGCCTGGCCCGCTCGGGCGGGGTTGAGCCGACGTGGAGGTCCACCTCGGGGGCGATCTCCCGGGCGAACTCAGCCAGGTCCGCTGACCACTTGTCCTTGTTCGCTTTCCATTTGGCTTAACGACGGGACATCTTCAGTTCACATCCTCATCCCCATCCAGTAACCCCGAAACGTCCCAGATTGTTCCCTCCCACCCGGTGATGACTCCGTTGTCACCACAGACTGGACAGCGCCACTCGATCTGGCCATTGTCTCCGCGCATGGCCGCGTTGATCCGGCCAGCGCAGGGCTTCCTGTTTGGCCTCCGGCGACACGGAACATTGGTCGGGATGACCTCATCAGGCGAATACTCGTCACTGATCACCTTGACGATCTCGCCGAGGAAGGTGACGAGACGACGGGCCGGTCCGGGCAGATCAGCGGGCACACTGCCCTTCTCGGTG
>CAZKPI010000278.1:1807-6530 GCA_964554555.1 uncultured bacterium | reverse complement strand
CGTGGCCCGGGATATGACGACGCCTGTGCCACCGGATTCATCGGCCGCCCGCATCGCCTTCTACGAGCGGAAATTCCAGCTTGGCGAGGACATGGATGCGGTTCTCGAACAATGCTTCAAGGAACGCAAGGATCTGGCCTCGGCGGTGGGAGTGGTTTTCAACTGCCTGGCCCGGCACCTTTCCCCTGAGGTGATGTTCCTGCGCACCTTCAACGAGGAACTGGTCATGACAACCTACACCTGGGGAGTGGTGCTCGAGGTGCTGGCCAAGACCCAGAGCGACCTGTTCCAGGTGGCCTCGCCGACCCGCAAGACCGCCCCGGGCATGGTCTGGTTCGCCATCCCCCTCGACATGGCGGGCGAGACCGTCGGGTGCATGGGACTGGGCTTCGCGGCCGGATCCCTGACGGTCACCGACCAGCAGATGTTCGAGCTGATGAACGTGGCCGCCGAGGAGCTGGACAGCTATTTCTACGGCATCCAGGACAATCGCCGGAAGCACGAGTTCATCCTCGAGGTCCAGCGGTCACTGGCCTCGCGCAACCTGTCGCTGGCCATCACGGCTTCGATCGGCATCCTCCTGCGCACGGTCCCGATCCAGGATCTGCTCCTGCTCTATTTCGACGAAGACCTGGCGGGCCGTCCCCGGCCCCTCTACCTCGTGTTCCGCGACGGACAGAAGCTGTTCGATGCGGAGACCGCCCCCCTGGCCCCGCTTGACCGCATCCTGGGAGCCATGGTGCCGGGGGTCTTTCCCGAGAACGACGTGCTGGCCCAGGTGTTCCCCCTGGCGGCCACGGCTGAGACCCTCTCGCTCGCCGGAACCTCCGAACCCGCCCGCATCGGCCGCCTGGTGATCAACCCCGCCGAGGGGGCCGCCTTCTCCATCTTCAACCGGGAACTTCTGCAGGTCTTCGCCGAGTCGCTCCGGCAGAGGCTGGTCGACTTCAACCGCGAGAGGACCCTGCTTCGGAGCAACTTCTCCCCCGAGGTCACCACGCGCCTTCTCGAATTCCGCGACTACCGTTCCCGTTTCCTGGCCTCGCGTACCGCCGATATCGGCCTGCTCGTCGTCGACATTTGCGGCTTTTCGGGGGTCAGCGAGGTGCTGATGCCCACCCCGGACCGCCTGTCTGCCTTCATCGACGGGTGGTCGGCCGGGGTCCTGGACATCATCTTCCGCGAGGGCGGGGCGCTCGACAAGATGGTTGGCGATTCGCTGGTGGCTTTGTTCGGGCCGCCCTTTTACGACACGCCGGTGGCCGAGACGGTTGCCCGCATGATGCGCGCCGCCCTGGCCATCCGCAGTTTCTCGCGCGAGTTCTACCGGCGGCCCGAGTTCCGTGACCTGCAGGCCCAGGACCTGATCAAGACCATGGGCGTGGCGATCG
This sequence comes from uncultured bacterium, assembly GCA_964554555.1. Lineage (GTDB taxonomy): Bacteria > Muiribacteriota > Ozemobacteria > Ozemobacterales > Ozemobacteraceae > Ozemobacter. The sequence goes on along the minus strand of CAZKPI010000278.1, from coordinate 5,139 downwards.
GCCTGAACCACTGCCAGGTCCACGTCGGCCTGATGGGACCCACCCGGGCCCTCACCGCCATCGGGATGGGCATGGTCGATACCCTGCGCCTGCAGGATACCGCCCGCCGCGATGAGATCCTGGTGACCCCCGTGGTCAAGGAGCACGCCGAAGCCGCCCAACCCGGCCTCTGGACCTTCTCAGGGCCGCACTCCGTTGAACGGAAGGCGGGGGCTCGGCCGCTGACCTTTTTCCGGCTCACTCTCTGAGAGCGTTTCCCCGGCAGACCATCCCTCATGTCCGGAACACTGCTGATCAGGCTGAAAGGGTTGGGCGACATCGTCCACCTGTTGCCGGCCATGCGCATGCTTCGCGAGACCCGGCCCGGCGAGCCGCTCGGGTTTCTCTGCCAGAAGCCGTTCGGCGCCATCGTCCCGCCCGACCTGGGGGTCACTCTTTTCCAGCTGGCGCCCCACGCCTCGTTTGCCGAGACCCTGTCCCTCGTGCGCCGCCTGCGCCGCCAGCGGTTTGACCGCCTGTTCGACCTGTTCGGGAACCCGCGCACCGCCCTGATCAGTCTGCTGTCGGGGATTCCGTTCCGGGCGGGTTTCGACTACCGGGTCAGGCGCCTGGCCTACCATGCCACGTATTCCCCGCCCGACCCGAACCGGCATCTGACCCACCTCTTCGGCGAGTTTCTCGAACATTTCGGCTTCGGGGGTCCCCTCGGTCACCCCCGGCTGTCGTGGGCGGCCGCCGACGAGGCGCGGGCGGTGAGTCTGGTGCGCGGACTCGACCGCCCCCTGCTGGGACTCAATCCCCATACCACCTATCCCTCGAAGGCATGGCCTCTCGAGCATTTCCGCACCCTGGCCGAACGCTGGCACGCCGCCACCGGCAGTCGGGTCCTGGTCTTCTGGGGGCCGGGGGAGGAGGCGACCGCCCGCACCCTGGTCGCCGGCCTGGGCCCGGACCGGGCCTGCACCCACCCCGCCCTGTCGATTCCGGAATTCGTCGCCCTGCTGGCCAAAATGGACCTGTTCGTCACCGCTGACACCGGCCCGATGAATATCGCCTGGGCCCTCGGAGTGCCCACGGTCGCGCTCTTCGGTCCCACCACCCGCCGGGCCGTTGCCCCGCGCGGCGACCAGCATCTCGTCCTGCACCACCGCGGCCTGGCCTGTCTCGAATGCCACAAGGAGGTCTGCCCCGACGGCGCCTGCATGCGGGAATTGACGCCCGACCAGGTGTGGGAGGAGATCTGGGCCAAGTTTGGCGCCACCGTCGACGTCTGGACCGAAGCCGCCGGAAAGCTGGTTCCCCAGTCCAACGGCCATGGTCCCGCCGGCGGCCGGGTGCCTCAGGATCCAAAGGCCATTCTTCACCCGGCGGGAGGGGGGCGGCGCCGGGCGGTGTTTCTCGACCGCGACGGAACCCTCAACCCCGATCCCGGGTATATCTCCCGCCCGGAGGACTTCGCCCTGTTCCCCGGAGTGGGGAAGGAACTCCGGAGGCTGAGGGAAAGGGGTTTCCTGCTCGTCGTGGTCACCAACCAGTCCGGTGTGGCCCGCGGGAAGTTCACCCCCGAGACGCTGGCCGCCATTCATGCCAAAATGACCTCGGCCCTGGCGGAGGAGGGGGCGGCCCCCGATGCCATCTACGTCTGCCCCCACCATCCGGCCTTTCCGCAGACCGGCCGGCCCAACCTGTGCCTCTGCCGGAAGCCGGCTCCGGGGCTGGTTCTCCGGGCCGCCGAAGAAATGGGGATCGATCTGGCCGGGTCGTTCGTGGTGGGTGACCGGGTGAAAGACGCCCAGATGGGCCTCAATGCCGGGGTGCGGCCGGTGCTGGTGGCCCAGCCGGGGGTGGTGTTTCCCGATCTGCCGGGGGTGGCGGTCGCTCCTTCCCTGCAGGGGGCGGTCGACTGGATTTTGTCCCAGCCCTGAGGCGGGCGGACAGGTTGCCGCGGTCATTTGCGGCAAGGGGTACACCATTTTCCCGGGGGAGGTTCCGCCCCCCCCTTTCTGTCGTGTAGAATCGAAATATCAAGAATTCCTGGTTTGATATCAGGCAAGCCGCGAAAGGGGTAGACATCATGATTCGCAAAGTCAGTCAGCTGGTCCTGGTGGTGCTGGTGGCGATCGGCCTGTTCGGTGCCTCGTTCGTCACCAAGGCGGAAGCCAAGAGCAAGAAGAAGGTCGGCTTCTTCACCAAGATGAGCCGCAAGATCAAGCGCAAGGTCAAGCACATCGCCAAGAAGACCAAGCGGAGCGTCTGCAAGACGGCCGCCAAGATCGAGGACAAGATTGCTGATGCCGGCGTGGCCGCCAAGAAGGCCATCACCGGCAAGAAGACCAAGACCCACGTGTGCGGGCACTACAAGAAGGGCCAGAAGTCGATGACCAACGGCCACATGCGCAAGGTCCGCAAGCACAAGAAGTCCTCCGGCGGCGGTGGCGGCTCTGCCCCGGCTCCGGCCCCGGCCGCCCCCTCGATGCCCGCCGACCCGGCCTTCCCCCAGTAACTCCGAACCAGCCACGATCACCGACATCCCCCGGCCCCGGCCGGGGGATTCCTGTCGTTGGCGGTCGGGTTCTTCTCCCTCGGCACCGGACAAAGGGGGGCAGGGCCCGGTGGCCCCCGAGGTGGTCCGGAGGAGCGGAGCTCCGCCCGTACTGATCGCGTTTCCAAGGTTCGCGTTCGCCCGGGGCGGGTTCCCCATGCTCCGGCGTTCGGAGACGTGGGTGTGCTATACTGGGGGACAATGGAAAAGGGGAACATGAGCGGGTTGCGGGGTTGGGTGAACGCATGGCGGGCCGCCAGCCCGCTTCTGGAAGAAGTGAAGCGGCAGGAAGCCGGTCAGGTCGACCTGGCGGCCACCATCATGGAGATGACCCAGGCCTTCCGTGCCGCCCTGAAGGCCTGTCCGCCAGCGGCCACCTCAGGGCTGGTCGAACAGCAACGGTGGCTGGCGGGATGGCGATGCAAGACCTGATCCTTGCCGCCCGCGAGGTGCAGGAGTTTCTGCTCGCCCGATCCTGGAAGTTCTGTTTCATTGGTGGGCTGGCCCTGCAGCGATGTGGGATCCCCCGGTTGACCCGCGACATGGATCTTTCCCTGTTCTCGGGGTTTGGTCACGAAGCGCGGGAAGAAGCGACGGTGATCCCTCGCCCCGGGAGATCCGTGGCCGGAAGGACCCCATGATCGCCGGGAAGGGGGGCCCGCCCGCGGGTTGCGCCCGGACCGGGAGGGCGGAGGAGATGAGTTCCCCGGCCACGGCTCCATGGCGTCGGTGAGCGGCGATGGCGGCCCCCGCACGGTGTCGCCTTCCCCGGCCCGGCGGGGATGGCTGG
>CAZKPI010000278.1:0-1788 GCA_964554555.1 uncultured bacterium | reverse complement strand
CTGGTTGGCTGGGCGGGGGCGGCGTGGCGGGGACTCCAGCCGCCGGCTCCCCGGCCGGCGACGGCGGCGGCGACGGAGTTTTCGGCCGAACGGGCGATGCGGCACGCGGCGGCCATGGCGGTGGCGCCTCATCCGCCGGGGTCGCCGGCCAACCGGCGGGTGCGTGATTACCTGATCGGCGAATTGCGGGCCATGGGCCTGGAACCGATCACGTTCGATCGGCCGCGGGTCCTCGACGACCGACTGCACCACGGCGAAGATGTCCTGGCGCGGGTGCCTGGCCGGACGGCCAGCCCCGCCTTCCTGTTGATGGCCCATCGCGACTCGGTCTGCACCGGCCCCGGGGCGGCCGACAACCTGGCCGGGGCGGCGGCCATCCTGGAAACGGCGCGGGCCCTGCGGGCGGGGCCGCCCCTGGCGCACGACGTGATCCTGGCCTTTCCCGACGGCGAGGAGATCGGCCTGCTGGGCGGCAAGTCGTTTGCCGACTGGCCGGTGGCCAGCGAGGTGGCGGTCATGGCCAATTTCGAGGCGCGCGGGGTGGATGGGCCTTCGTTCCTGTTCGACACCAGCCCCGCCAACGGCTGGCTGATCGCCGAACTGGTGCGGGCCGGCCTGCCGGTGCGCGGCTCCTCGATGATGGGCGAGGTCTACCGGGCCCTGCCGTTCCGCACCGATTTCGATGTCGTGCGCGACCGGGTGCAGGGCTTCAACATCGCCTTCGTCGGCGGTTTTCCCGCCTACCACACCGCCCGTGACGACGCGGCCCATCTCGACCCCGCCAGTCTCCAGCACCACGGCGAGTATGCCCTGAGGCTGGCGCGTCATTTCGCCAACCTCGATCTGACCACGGCCTGTCGGGCCCCGGACGTGGTCTGGTTTCAGCCGATTGGCGGGTGGTCCGTGCGCTACCCGATGCGGGGGAACCATCTGCTGACGGTCCTGGTGGGGCTGTTGGGGGCCGGTTTCGTCCTTGCCGGGCTCCGGCGCGGGGCCTTCTGCCCCGGCGATCTTGGCACCGCCGTCCACGCGATGGGAAAAATCCTTGTCCAGAGCGGTCTGGCGGGGGCGGCGATCACCGCGGCGGCCCTGCTCGCGCGCGGCAAGTTCGCCCTCTACCAGAGCCACTGGTTTGCCCTGGCCGGCTTCCTGGCGGGGGCGGCGATCCTCCTGCACGGCTTTCGGCAGGCTGTCATCGGCCCTCGATCGGGCTGTCGCGACGGTGAGGCCGGCACCCCTGGCGTTCGGTCGTCGATCGAAGGCTCCGCCTCCCCTTCGACCAAACCGGTCGCGACGTCGGGCGGAGATGTTCCCGGATCCCCCTTGGCCGAGGCCTTCCAGCAGAGCGGTATACCCGTGGGGGCTTGGGTCGGCGGCGCCGTCGCCTGGCTTTTTCCGCCGCTCCTCTTCCTGACCTGGCGATGGCCGGGCGCCGCGTGGTCTCTTCACTGGCCGGTCCTGGGGATGCTGGGAAGCGCCTGGCTGGCGGGACTGGCGGCGCGGCCGGCGGTCTCCGCCCCTGAAGGGGCCAAAGGCCCCTGCGTGTCCGGCCGCCTCCCCGCCTTTGACCTTCCTGGCTGGGCCTGGGTTGTTCTGGCGCTCGGCGCCATTCCCGCAGTGCTGGTGGGCGTGACGATCATCTGGCCCCTCCATCTCGCCCTGACCGTGGTTGGTCTGCCGGTGCTCATGGTTGTGGGCGTGGGTCTGGCCGTGCTGGTACTGCCGCTGTTCGAACCCCTCCGGCCCTGGGTCCATCCCCGCCTTCGGCGCGCGGGGCTGGCGGCGGCG
>CAZKPI010000277.1:0-6550 GCA_964554555.1 uncultured bacterium | reverse complement strand
CGGCCTCCCCCGCCCCGACCGCGGCCCCCGCCGCACCGACCTTCCCCGAACCGAACTGACCGGCGGCCATGCCGTTCCGGTGCCTTGGCCCGCACGCCCGGGGGGTGAGACTGGCCGTCCAGGCCGTCCCCCGGGCGTCGCGTACCGAGGTGGTTGACTTCCCCGAGGATCGTTGTAGAATTAGGGTCAAGGCGCCTCCCGTCGAGGGCGAAGCCAATCTGGCCCTGATCGCCTTCCTGGCGAAGGTGTTCCGGTTGCCGAAAAAGCAGGTCGTGCTCGATCAGGGCGCGCATGGCAAGCAGAAGGTCTTCCTGCTCATGGGGATCGACCTGGCCGCCGCCGAAGCGGCATTGCAGGCCGTGTCCCCCGCCGGCGGGAAGGAGAAGGGATGAAAATCAACTACTGGCTCTGGACCCTCTGGGGGGCCATGATCCTGTCGATGCTCCTCAAACAGAAGATCGACACCTATATGTTCGTGGCCCTGATCATCCTCCCCATCCTGATCGCCCTTCTCGAACTCCAGGAAGAGGTCACCGCCCTCAAAGAGGAAGGGAAACACCAGCGCAAATACATCATGGACCGCTTCACCTCGGTCACCGACAAGCTCAAGGACCTTTCCGAGAACCTCGAAAAGAAACTGGTGGTCGATTTCGCCGAATTCGCGCGAAACTCGACCGCCGAGCCGAAGGCCCGGCCAGGGAAGCTGAAAAAGAAGAAGAAGCCCGCGGCCGCCGGGGCCTCCCCCGCTCCCGACCTGGCCCCTGCCGGCGCTTCTCCCGCCGGGGGCGGCCATAAGAGGGCCTGAGGCTTTCCCCTTCCCCCCCTTCCCTCGTGGTCTCACCGGCGCGGTACCACCGCCGTTCTCCTGCCGCCATGCCGTACCATCATTCGGCTCCGCCTCCCCGCCCCAGGCGCCCGGCCCCCCTCACCCTTCGTTTCTCCGTTTCCCCTCCTCCTCCGTTGACACCCCCCGGGTTCGGTCGGTATAGTTAGTTAAATGTCGTTCAAAGGGGCTTTCTGATGCCGAAACCTGTCGCTGTTTCCGCCCTCCTGGCCCTCGGGATCGGTTTCCTGCTGGCGGGGAGTACCCCGGCCCATGCCTGGGGCGGGAAGACCCACAAGAAGATCACCTCTGACGCCTACCACATCATGCCCAAGGCGTTCCGCGAGTTCCTTGGCGAGACCAAGACCGCGAAGCCGGCGCTCAAACCGCTGGTCGATGCCTCCGTCGAACCCGACACCACCCTCAAGGATTTCCAGAACCACGTGTTCCACATCCACGGCTACAAGATGGGGAACGGCCCCTTCAAAGTCGAGGATCTGACGAAGGAGATCGTCGAGGACATCCGGAACAAGGCACCACGGTCCCAGATCCTGCAGAAGATGGGCTGGCTCGCCCACTACATCGCCGATCTGGCCCAGCCTCTCCACACCGGTGTCGCCACCTGGGAAGGCATCGAGGAGAAGTCCTACCACGCCGACTGCGAAAAGGACGGCAACGACCACATCTACGAGTTCGGCGTCTACTACGACGGGGCCACCTACGTGGAACGGATCAGCGCCCGCATGGTCTACGAGGCTCTGTGGGCCAACCAATACTACGCTTCCATCGAAACCATGTACACCAGCGGCAAGAAATGGCAGGAATCCAGGGGGGTCCTCGCCAAGTGCTATTCCCGCGCCGTCAACAACGTGGTCGATATCTGGTATTCCCTCTGGGTGCGCGCCGGCGGGCGGCCCAACCCCAAGACTGACAGCAAGCCGAAATACTTCCCCCCCTACAATGCCAAAAAACCTTCTTCATCCTCCCTGCCCCACCGCACCATCGAGGACGAGGACGCGGCCTCCGCCGCGGCGGTCACCCCGATCGACCAGCCCGCCGCCCCCGGAACCCAGGAAACCTCCGCCGTCCCCCTTCGCTGAACCAGCGCCGGCGGCCGCCCCTGACGCGACCGCCGGCGTACTGTCTCTGATCGGAACACCCATGACCACCTCCCTGTACCCCTTCCAGAACCTGTCCCAGCCGCTCGAGTCGTTCAGGCTGGCCAACGGCCTGAGCGTCGTTCTGCACCGGTTCGCCTCGCCGGCGGTCGGTTTCGCTTTCTTCGTCCGGGCCGGCCCCGCCTTTGAAAGCCGCGAAACGAACGGGGTTTCCCATTTCCTTGAGCACATGCTGTTCCGGGGGGTGCCCGCGCATCCCTCGTCCGAGGAACTGACCCTGGCCCTCGATCGGGTGGGAGCCGAAGCCAATGCGGCCACCTATACGGATCTGATCGCCCTGTCGTGCAAGATCCTGCCCGAATCTGTCGAGGAGGCGCTGGCCCTCTTCCGCGACATGGTCACCGCGCCGGTGTTCGCCGGTCTCGATGCCGAGCGGGAGATCATCCTCGAGGAGTTTCTCGAGGACTTCGACGAGGACGGCACCCTTACCGCCATCGATCAGCTTTCCTCCCAGCTTTTGTACCGCACCCACCCGTATGCCCTGCCCATCCTCGGCAACAAGGAGTTCCTGCAGACGCTGACCATCGACGACCTGCGCGGGCACCTGGCGCGCTTTTTCCAGCCGGGAGCGGGCGTGCTGTGCCTGTCAGGAGCTCTTGGCCCCACGCCGGACGTGCGGGGCCTGATCGAACGGACCTTCGGCCGGATGAACCCCGGCGACGGGGCGGCCACCGCGGCGGTCCCACCCCTCCCGCCCTTCCGGGGACCCCGCCTGAACTGGGTCGATTCCCCGCGCAGTCAGATCCAGTGCCGGATTTCCTTCCTCGGCTGGCCGGTGGGCGATCCCGACTTCGTCCTGCAGAAGGCCCTCGTTCGCCTCCTCGACAACCCCTCGGGGTCCCCTCTCCGCCAGGCGATGCAGGACGAAAAAGGCTTCTGCTACTCCCTGGCCGTGGGCCTCGATGCCTACGCCGCCGCCGGCGCTGTTCACGTCGACTTCTCGGTGAAGCCCGAGCGGCTGATCGACGCCGTCTACGAATGCCTCCGGGTCCTGGCCCGGACGGCCGAGCGGCCCCCCTCCGACGGGATCGTCGAGCACATGATCCATCAATATGTGAAGGGGAAGCGGTTCGCCGCCAGCGACCTGTGGGATTTCAGCGGCCGGGTCGGCTTCCGGGCCCTGTTTCCGACGGCCCAGCCGTTCGAGGAGGAGTTTGTCGCCTCCCAGCGCGTGACCGCCCGCGATCTCGCCCGCCTGGCCCGGCGCCTGTTCCGCCCCTCCCGCCTCGGCGTGACGCTGGTCGGGCCCTGTTGCGGCAGCAGCTACCACCGCCTGGCCCGCATGATCGAACGGTTCCCCGGCTGACCCCAGCGATTTCGGATGTCAGGGACACCTGACTTTTCTCCCGCCAGGAGAAAAGTCAGGTGTTCCCGACATCCGGTTCAGGCCTTGGGTTCGGTTTCCGCCTTCCTGACCGCCACCCCGGCGCCGAACAGCCACTGGCGGCCGACGGCGAACAGGAACAGGCACAGGCCCAAAAAGATCAGGGTCGGGTAGAGGTCGGAAGTGGCCAGGTCGCCGGCCTGCTTGCTGAGGTCGAGTTTCGCCATCAGTTCTTCCTTCACCGACAGCAGGGCGATACAGATGCCGGCGATGGCCCCGCCGGCGATCAGGCCTGACGACATCAGCACGCCGGGGCTCGATTCCGACTCGGCGGCCGACTGCTGGCTCGACAGGTCGGCCAGCCAGCGCACGATGCCGCCGATGAAGATGGGCACCGAGGCCGAGAAGGGCAGGTAGACGCCGACCGCGAACGGCAGGGAACTGACCTGGCAGAGTTCGAGCACGACCGCGATGCAGGCGCCAATGATGACGAGGATCCAGGGCAGTTTCTGGGTCAGGATGCCGTCGATGATCATCGACATCAGCTTGGCCTTGGGGGAATCATACTTGGTGATCTTGGGTCCGGGATCGACGAAATACTTGATGGCCCCCGTCTCGTCGACGAGATATTTGCCCGGTTTCAGGGTACTGCTGGCGGACTCTTCGTGGGTGTAGACGTAGTATTCGGTCTGGTCCTGGGGGGCTTGCGGGCCGTAGGGCCGCTCGCGGCTCTTGAGGCCGGCGACATTGACCTGCAGGGGGCTCTGGGTGAAGGGAACGTAGGTGCGGTCAGCGTCGCGATGATTGATGACCCCGTTGATGCCGGGATCGACGATGTAGGCGATGGTGCCGTCCTCGTTGACCAGATACTTGCCGGGGAGGAGATCCTCGGTGGGTTCGTTCAGGAGCAGGACGCGGTATTCCTTCTGGTCATGCTTGAACTCGGGGCCCTTGACGGTCTCCTTGCGGGTCAGCTGTGTCACGTCGGCCTTGTACTTGAAGGGACTCGGGGGGATGGCGTAGACCGTTGAGGCGTCGTTGAGCACCAGCAGGGTGTACCCGATGACGATGGCCGAGGTGAAGGCGCCGACCAGGATGGCGATCTGCTGGTAGCGGGGGGTGCCGCCGACCAAAAAGCCGGTCTTGAGGTCCTGGGAGGTGGTGCCGCCGTTGGAGGCGGCAATGCAGACCACGGCGGCGATCGACAGGGCGGTCAGGCGGTAGCTGGCGCCCGTCCAGCCCATTCCCAGGAAGATCAGGCAGGTGAGCAGAAGGGTCGAGACGGTCATGCCCGAGATGGGGTTGGAACTGGAGCCGATCTCGCCGGTCAGCCGGGAGCTGACGGTGACGAACAGGAAGCCGAACAGGATGATCAGCACCGCCCCCACCAGGTTGACGTTGAGGTAGGGGGAGGCCCAGATGGCGCCCACCAGCAGGAGGGTGCCGATGACCACGAAGCTCAGCGGCAGGTCGCTCTCGGTGCGCCGGACGGTCTCGCCGCCCGCCTTGGCGCCGAAGTCGGCCAGGCCGGCCCGGAACGAGCTGAAGATGAGGGGAAGCGAGGAGAACAGGCTGATGATGCCGCCGGTGGCCACGGCTCCGGCGCCGATGTAGAGAACGTAGTTTGCCCAGATGGAATGGGTGTCCATGGCCGAGATCAGTTCGGTGGCGGGATAGATGGGGGTGGTCTGCGATTCCCCGAACAGCTTGATCAGGGGAATGATGACCAGGGTCGACAGGACGCCGCCCCCCATCATGATGCACCCCGTGGCCGGCCCGATGATGTAGCCGACCCCCAGCAGTTCGGGGGCGAACTCGCCGCCCACCTCGACCCCCTTGTACCAGCCGAGGACCTTGGTGGGAATGTCCTTCCACAGCTTCAGGGCGCCCATCAGGAACTTGTAGACGAACCCGATGCCGAACCCGGTGAACACGGTCGAGGCGTTGGTGCCGCCCTGCTCGCCGACCATCAGCACCTCGGCGCAGGCGGTGCCTTCCGGGTAGGTCAGCTTGCCGTGCTGTTTGACGATCAGGCCCCGGCGCAGGGGGATCATCATCAGGACGCCCAGCAGGCCGCCCAGGCAGGCCACGGTCATGACCCGCATCACTTCCATCTCGTAGCCCAGGATCATCAGGGCCGGCATGGTCACGCCCACCCCGAAGGCGATCGACTCGCCGGCCGAGCCCGTGGTCTGCACGATGTTGTTCTCGAGGATGGTGGCCCGCCGGATGCCGAACACGCTCGACAAGGCCTTGAACAGCGTGATCGAGATGACCGCCACCGGAATCGAGGCGCTGATGGTCATGCCGACCTTCAACACCAGGTAGAGAGACGAGGCGCCGAAAATGATGCCCAGGATGGCCCCGACCACGAGGGGCAGAAGGGAAAACTCGGGAATGACCTGGTCGTCCGGGATGAACGGTTTGTGGACGACCGCGGTCGTGGCGGGAGCGGCGTGATCAGGCGTCTGGCTCATGAAACCTCCGGAAGATCTCTTCTCGTGGGAATGGCGGCCGCGGGCGCGGCCAAACGCCGCACCTTACCACGAATGGGGGGCCTTTGCCTAGCGGCATTGGTACCCCGGTCGGCCCCCTCGCGAGGCGGGAAACCGGCAGTGTGCCGCCATCAGTGAGGGCAAGGGGGACAGTTCCGACCTCGTGGCGGTCGCGTGGTGGGGGTTGGCCCGGCGTGGGTCAGTCATCGACCGCCCCGTGGAGGGAACAGACCACCCGCCCGTCGGTGGGGTCGGTGGATCCGGGCAGAGGCTGCAGGGAATAGGTGCCGGGGGGAATGCCCCCCTTGAGGTAATCGTTGTGCCCGCAGGTGGCCGTTCCCTTCAGGTGGCCTCCCGCCTCCAGGGCTTCATAGGGAACCGGCTGTCCCCGGAACCCGATCTGGGGCGTGGCGGTGCCGGCGTCGGCATTGTACATCTCGATGGCCCCCAGGATGATGCGCTGGCTGGCGTAACAGGCCTTCTGCCAATACTCCCGGTGGTCGGCCAGGACCTGCATCCGGGCCACCCACCCTGCCAGGAAGAAGGCCGCGATCACCACCGCCACCCCCCACCGGATCCAGGCGGCGGGCCGGACGGCAACGAGGCCGACGATCCCGGTCACCAGGAAAATGGCAAACCAGGACAGGTGGGCGAACAACAGTGCCAGGCCGGGCATGGGCGGGGGGGGCTACAGGTTGGGTTCCGGCTCGGGCCGGGTCTCGGCCGGTTT
>CAZKPI010000276.1:3141-6555 GCA_964554555.1 uncultured bacterium | reverse complement strand
GCCCCCCCCTGGCCCGCCCCCGCCCTGAACCGCGTCAAGAGAGGGGACCCGATGCCTACCGTTAAGCTGTCGGATTACGTCTTCCAGTTCCTCGCCAGGCGAGGCGTCCGCCAGGTCTTCGTCCTGGTCGGGGGCGGCGCCATGCACCTGAACGACTCCCTGGGCGCCGCCGGCATCCCCGGGTTCGTCTGCAACCTGCACGAGCAGGCCTGCTCGATCGCCGCCGAAGCCTTTGCCAAAGCCTCGGGCGGCCTGGGGGTCGCCCTGGTCACTACCGGCCCGGGGGGCACCAACGCCCTCACCGGACTGGTCGGGGCCTGGCAGGACTCGACCCCGTGCCTGTTCCTGTCCGGCCAGGTCAAACGCCCCGACCTGATGACCGGAACCGGCGTCCGCCAGATGGGCGTGCAGGAGGTCGACATCGTCACCATCGTCCGGTCCGTCACCAAATATGCCGTCACGGTCATGGACCCAGCCGACATCCGCTTCCATCTCGAACAGGCCTGGCATTTGGCCCTGACCGGTCGTCCCGGCCCCGTCTGGATCGACATTCCCCTCGACGTGCAGGCCGCCCCCATCGACCCCGACTCCCTCCGGGGGTTCGACCCCGCCGGGTTGCCGCCCGCGCCGGACGGCCCCTGCCTCGCCCAGGAGGTGAGCGACATCATCGACGGTCTGAACGCGGCCGAGCGGCCGGTCCTGCTGGGGGGGAACGGCATCCGCCTGGCCGGGGCCGTTCCGGACTTCCGGCACCTGGCCGAGCGCCTCCAGATCCCGGTCCTGCTCACCTGGCCGGCCATGGATTTCTTGCCCGACACCCATCCCCTGCTGGTCGGGCGGCCTGGGGCAGTGGCCCCGCGGGGCGCCAATTTCACCCTGCAGAATGCCGACTTCCTCCTCGCCGTCGGCACCCGCCTCGACCTGGTCCTGACCGGGTTCGCCCCCGACCGCTTCGCCCGGGGCGCCAGGCGGGTCGCGGTCGACATCGATCCCCATGAACTGGCGAAGCTCCGGCCCATCCTCCACCAGGCGGTCTGCACCGACGCCGGGGCCTTCCTGCGGGAGCTGGCCCGCCAGGCGGACCGCCTCCGCCCCCGGGACCGCTCCCTCTGGTCCAGGCGATGCCAGGACTGGAAAGCCCGCTACCCGGTCGTTCTCCCCGCACACAGACAGCCGGACGGCCGCGTCAGCGGTTACTTCCTGACCGAGGTCCTGTCCGACCTGCTGACCGGCGGCGAGCTCATCGTGCCAGGCAGTTCCGGGTTCGGCATCGAGATCTTCCTGCTCGCCTTCCGGGTCAAGGACGGGCAGAGGGTTTTCAACACCACCGCCCTGGGCGCCATGGGTTTCGGCCTGCCGGCGGCCATCGGTGCCTGCCTGGGTGGCGGGGGACGACGGACCGTCTGCGTCGACGGGGACGGCGGCTTTCACATGAACACCCAGGAACTGGAGACCCTTCGCCGGCTGTCCCTCCCCATCAAGATCTTCGTCCTGAACAACGGGGGCTACGCCTCGATCAAGGCGATGCAGCAGCGCTATTTCCATCGTTTCATGGGTTCCGAGGCGGGAAGCGGGATGACCCTGCCCGACACCGTGAAGGTGGCCGCCGCCTACGGCCTCGCGACCTGCCGCATCACCGGCCAGGAGCATCTGGCGGACGAGGTGGCGAAGGTCCTGGCCGCCCCCGGCCCGGTGGTTTGCGAGGTGATGATGAAGGAGGACGAACCGCGCGCCCCGATGTTGTCCTCGACCCCCCGTCCCGACGGAACCATGGTGTCCCGCCCCCTCGAGGACCTGTGGCCCTTCCTCGACCGCGACGAATTCCGCGCCAACATGATCGTGCCGCCCCTGCCGGAATCGGACTGAGGCGGCGGAAGGACGACCGCCATGAAATTCCTGATCGCCGGGTTCGGCTCCATCGGCCGCCGGCATTTCCGCAACCTGCTGGCGCTCGGGGAGCGCGACATCGTCCTGCTCCGTTCATTCAAGAGCACCCTGGAGGCCAAGGAACTGGAGGGCTTCCCCGTCGAGACCGACCTCGCCCGCGCGCTGGCCCACCAGCCCGACGCCGTCATCGTCGCCACCCCCACCGCCCTCCACCTCGATGCCGCCATCCCCGCTGTAGCGGCGGGCTGTCACGTGTTACTGGAAAAGCCGGTCGCGGCCAGCCTCGACGACCTGCCCCGCCTGCACGAGGCCCAGCGGCGCACCGGGGCTCGGATCCTCGTCGGCTTCCAGTACCGCTTCCATCCCCACTTCCGGCGCACCCGGGAACTGCTCGGCCAGGGGGCGATCGGGCGGCCGCTCACCGCCCGGGCCCAGTACGGGGAATACCTGCCCGGCTTCCATCCCTGGGAGGACTACCGCGCCAGCTACAGCGCCCGGGCCGACCTCGGCGGCGGAGTCCTGCTGACCCTGTGCCACCCCCTCGACTACCTGTTCTGGTTTTTCGGGGCCGGCACCCTGCTCTGGAAGCAGGCCCCCCGCCTGAGCGATCTGGAGATCCAGGTCGAGGATGTCGCCGAACTGGGATTCCGCATGCCCGCCGGGGAGCTCGCCACCGTCCACCTGAACTTCTTTCAGCGCCCCGCCCTGCACCGATTCGAGATCTGCGGGACGGCCGGCACCCTGACCTGGGACCAGACCGACCAGGTGCTCCGGGTCTTTTCCGCGGCCACCGGCGCCTGGGAGAACACGCCTGCCCCTGCCGGCTACGAGCGGAACGAAATGTTCCTGGAGGAAATGCGCCATTTCCTCCGCGTCGTCCGCGGCGAGGAGCCTCCTGCACCCTGGAGGACGGGGAACGCGTCCTGCGCGCCGCCCTCAGCCCCGATCTTCCCGCCCAACCCTGGGCGGGGGCCGGTCCCGCCCCCGTCCGGGGCCGCCGCCCCTTGCCCGCCGCCGTGACCGCGGTCGTCTTCGATTTCGACGGGGTCATGACCGACAACCGGGCCTGGGTGGACGAAGAGGGCCACGAACGGGTGGCCGTTCATCGCGGCGACGGCCTGGGCCTGTCATTACTGCGGAAGAGGACCGGCATCGCGGTGGCCGTCCTGTCCACCGAGACCAACCCGGTGGTCACGGCGCGCTGCCGCAAGCTTGGCCTCCCCGTCACCCAGGGGGTCGCCGACAAGGCCCCCGCCTTGCGCCGGTGGATGGCCGACCAGGGCCTTGACCCCGCCTCGGTGGTCTACGTCGGCAACGACGTCAACGATCTTCCCTGCTTCCCCCTGGTGGGATGTGGGGTGGCGCCCGCCGACGCCCACCCCGAGGTGCTGGCCCGGGCCGATCTGGTTCTGCACAGCCGCGGCGGCCACGGGGCGGTGCGCGAGATCTGTGATATGCTGATGGGACGTTCCCCCGCGCGGAACGACCACTGATCCAGCAGGAGAAACTGCGATGAACCGATTCTCC
>CAZKPI010000276.1:0-3116 GCA_964554555.1 uncultured bacterium | reverse complement strand
CCAGCACTGCCAGGGTCTGGCCGGGGCCGGCGCCGCCGTTGTGGTGACCGATCTCGACGGCCCCGCCTGCCGGGAGTTTGCCGCCACCCTGTCCCCGGCCGGTATGGGCCTGGCCCTCGACGTCACCGACCCGGCCTCAGTGGAAATGGCCCGCGACGCCATCCTGGAAAAATTTGGCCAGATCGACGTCTTGGTCAACAACGCCGCCATCAACGACATGTTCGAGAACCCCAAAGCGGCCGCTGAACAGTCGAAGTTCGAGAACTACCCCCTCGCCCTCTGGCGGAAATCCCTCGAGGTGAACCTGACCGGCGTCTTCCTGTGCTCGCAGATCCTGGGCGGCGTCATGGCCCGACAGGAGTCGGGGAGCATTATCAACATCGGCTCGACCTACGGGATGGTCGCCCCCGACCAGTCCCTCTACCAGAACCGCGACGGGGTGCAGACCTTCCACAAGCCGCCGGCCTACTCGGCCACCAAGGGCGGGGTCATCGCCTTCACCAAATTCCTCGCCTCCTACTGGGGCGGAAAGGGCGTCCGCGTCAACACCCTCACCCCGGGCGGCGTCGAGAACAAGCAGGATCCCTTCTTCATCGCCGCCTACTCGCGCAAGACCCCCCTGCGCCGCATGGCCGCCCCCACCGATTACCAGGGGGCCCTGATCTTCCTGGCCAGCGACGCCTCCCGCTACATGACCGGCGCCAACCTCGTCGTCGACGGCGGCTGGACCTGCTGGTGACCGTTCAGGAAAGGGAGAGGCCGCCCGCCATGCCTGGGACCTCCGCCCCCGTCGAGGTACAGCGCCCCTGCCCGGTGTGCGGCGGCGTCCGGGCGCGACTCCTGTGCGCCCAGATGCTGGCCCGGTTCGAGGATTCCCCCCTGTCGGGCGACCAGCGCATCGTCTGGTGCGAGATTTGCGGCATGGTTTACGCCGACACGGCCCAGACCCAGCGCCAATATGACGAGTATTACCGCCACTGCTCGAAATACGACGACCAACGCACCGGCGGGGCCGGCGCGGAATCAGGGTGGGAGGCCCTCCGGGTCGGGGCAATCGCCGCCAACGTTCAGCGCTGGTTCCCTGACCCCGCCGCCCGCCTGCTCGACGCGGGCAGCGGCCGGGGGGACGTTCTGGCCCTTCTGCAGAAGGCGGGCTACACCAACCTGGCCGCTCTCGACCCCTCCCCCGGCAGTGTCCGCCGCATCGCCCGCGACCTGGGCATCGAGGCCCGCACCGGAAGCCTGCACGACCCGGGGTTCCCTCCCGGCTCCTTCGACGGGGTGATCCTCGCCGGGGTGCTGGAGCACGTCCTCGACCTGACCACTGCCCTGCGGCGGCTGGGAGCCCTCCTGCGGCCCGGCGGCCGGCTGTACATCGAAGTTCCCGATGCCATGCGGTATATCGAGCAGTTGGCCTCTCCCTTCCAGGACTTCAACCTGGAACACCTCAACCATTTCACTCTCATCAGCCTGCCCCAACTCTTGTCAGCCAACGGGTTCACCTGCCTCGCCGCGGAGGCCAAACCCGCCGTGGGGAAGTTTTCCAGCGAAGTACGGGAGATCACCGGGCTGTTCGTCCCCGGCCCCCGCCCGGCCACCCCGCCACCCCTCCGTCGGGACGACGAGATTCTCCCCTGCCTGGAAACCTACGTGGCCCGGTCGCGGGAGTCGTTCGACCGCCTCGACGCCTGGCTGAGCACCACGCTGGCCGAGCACCCCCGTCTCCTCGCCTGGGGAACCGGGCAGTTTGCCTTGAAACTGCTGGGCATGACCCGTCTGCGAGAGGCCGGGATCGTCGCATTTGCCGACGGCAACCCCGTCCACCATGGTCGCCGGATCGCCGGGGCCCCGGTCGTTCCTCCCGAGGAGATCGGCCGCTGGCCCTATCCCATCCTGATCACGTCCATCCTGCACGCCCCCGAGATCGAGGATCGCATCAGGAACCAACTGCGGTTGCCGAATCCGATCCTGGTCCTGCCCGACCCTGCCACCGAGGCCGGGAGGAGGCGCCTGGGCCTGAAAGGCGTCATCCCCCCCGGGCTCAAGCGCTACGACGAGACCAAGCGACTGCGCATCCTGGCCGACTGTCTGCCGCTGGCCACCCCGTTCACCGTCGGCATCGATCCCTGCAACGTCTGCAACTTCCAGTGCCGGTTCTGCCCCACCGGCCATCCCCAGCTCCTGCGCCAGGTGAACCGCCCCACCGGAAGGATGCCGCTCGAGCTGTTCCGAAAGATCATCGACGACCTCAAGGAATTCCCCGACAAGGTGAAACGGTTGTATCTGTACCATGAAGGGGAACCCCTGTTGAACCCGCAACTGCCTGAGATGATCGCCTATGCCCGCCAGGCCGGGGTCGCTGAAAGCATCCAGACGACCACCAACGGGGCCCTGCTGACCCGCGGCCTGGCGCGGGCCCTGATCGAGGCGGGCCTCGACCTCATCCGCATCTCCGTCGAGCACGTGACCGACGAGGGCTATCGCGAGCTGACCAGGACCTTCGCCGACTACGACCTGGTGCGGCGCAACGTGGAGATGCTCTTCGAGGAGCGCAACCGTGCCGGCAGTCGCCTGCAGATCCACCCCAAGATCATGGACGTCGGTCTCACCTCGGAACAGCTGGAAAAGTTCCGTCGCGATTTCCAGCCGATCTCCGACCTGTTGAACATTCAGCAGTTGACCGGCATGCCCAACGCCCATCTGTTCGATTTCACCCTGGGTACCCATCCCACCGAGGGTTCGGAAGGTGCCCCGCTCAAGCCCGACCGGCTGGTCTGCGCCCAGCCTTTCTACGTCATGCTGGTGAAGTTCGCCGGCGTGACAGTGGCCTGCTCCGAGGACTGGACCTGGGAAGCGGTCACCGGAGACGTCACCCGCCAGTCGATGTCCGAGATCTGGAACGGCGAGCGGCTCCGGCAGTTTCGCCTCATGCAGTTGCGCGGGGAGCGGCACACGGTCAACTGCTGTCGGGGCTGTCCTTTCGTGCAGGGATTGCCCATGGAGAACGACCTCGATGCCAGCCGCGACCGTCTGCTCGAACGGTATGGCCCCGCCTCCCCGGCCGGCGCGCCAGGAGGATCGCAACCATGACCACCCCCCCCTGCCGGATCCTGCTG
>CAZKPI010000275.1:5547-6570 GCA_964554555.1 uncultured bacterium | reverse complement strand
TGGCCGACCTGGCCGGCAACGCCAACCCCGCCGCCGTCTCCCTGTCCCGCACCTATGACTCGGGCACTCCCACCCTCGTGCTCAGTACCGCCTCGCCAACCACCAACCTGAGTCCGGTGATGGTGACCGCCAGCTTCAGCGAACCGGTGACCGGGTTCTCCCTGGCCTCGGTGACCGTGACCAACGGCAACGCGGGAGCGCTGAGCGTGGTCCAAGCCGGCGTGGCCTGGCAGTTCCCGGTCACTCCGGCCGGCCAGGGCCAAGTCCGGGTCGAGGTCGCCACCGGGGCCGCCCAGGATTGGGCGGGCACCCTCAGCGCGCCGGCCAGCCTGACCTTCGTCTACGACACCGTGGCCCCCGTGGCGCAGATCCTGTCAACCGCCTCCGAGCCGACCGCCCTGCCCCTCATTCCGTTCGTGGCAAGTTTCTCCGAGAACCTGGCGGGACTGGTCACGACTGACTTCACGGTGAGCGGCGGCACCCTCTCCTCCTTGACCCCAGCCTCGGGGACCCAACTCTGGGATCTCATGATCCAGCCCGACTCAGACGGAAGCGTGACCGTCTCCCTGGCCGCCAACAAGGTCTTTGACCTTGCCGGCAACAGCAACCCCGCCGCGGTTTCCGCTTTTCGGTCCTCCGACCGCACCCCCCCGACGGTCACCATCACCTCGAGCAATCCGGCAACAACCAGCCAGCCGGTCTCTGCCACGATCGGTTTCAGCGAGGCGATCAAGGGGTTCGACCAAGCTGACCTGGCCCTCGAGAATGTCTCCGTCACCGGTTTCAGTGAGCCGGTCCCAGGAAAAACGTGGGTGGTCGATCTCCAACCTGGCATTCCCGGCCCCTTTTCCATCAAGGTGGTCGGCGGGGGGGCGACTGACCTTGCTGACAATCTGATTCCTGAGTCGGCGTCTTTCACCTGGACCTACGACAATGCCTCTCCCACCGTTTTCTTGACCTCGGTGACGGGGAACCCGGTATTCACGGGCAACATCCAGGTCAATGCCAACTTCAGTGAAGATG
>CAZKPI010000275.1:0-5466 GCA_964554555.1 uncultured bacterium | reverse complement strand
CGGGGAACAGTATCTTTTCCTTCGAGGTCCTCCCCTCCAACCCCGGCATGGTCGAGATCGGCCTTCCCAAGGGTATCGCCACCGACGCGGCCGGGTTCGGCAACGAACCCGCCGCCTCGCTCACCCGCCTGTTCGCCCCCTACCGGGTGGTCAGCACTCGGGCGGGCGGGCCCTACAACCCTGCCGCGACGCAGGACGGCGTCGGTCCCGACGCCCGCTTCAATGCCCCCTTCGACGTGGTCTATGCCGAGTATCCGCAAGGGAGTCCCATTAACCGATTCTATTTCGTGAGTGATTTCCACGGAAACGTCATCCGCAAGATCACGGAAACGGGGGACGTCACCGTGCTCGCCGGCTCGGGGGTCACCGGTTCGGCCGACGGCAACGGGGTGAACGCCCAGTTCAACAACCCCGCCGGCCTGGCGTTCGATCCGGTGAACGCCAACCTCTACGTGGCCGATTCCTCGAACAACTCGATCCGCAAGATCAACGTGATGACCGGGGATGTCACCACGTTCGTCCCGCCCGGAACCCTGAACCACCCGATGGGGATCGCATGGGATCCGGGCTACATGACGGGGAATGCCGGAGTGTTCATCTCCGACACCGGCAATCACTGCATCCGCAAGGCCGATGCCGCCTCGATGTCTCTCGTCATCGGTAGCCCCGGCACCCCGGGTACCAGCGACGACCCCCCGCGGCTCAATTCCCCCTACGGCCTCTCGTATGACAACAGCTACAACATCCTGGCCATCGCGGATTACGGCAACCACACCATCCGGAGTTACACCCCCGGCAGTACGGTGCTGGGGACGGTGGCCGGCTACGCAGGAGTGGGCAGTTATTTCGATGGGCAGGGCACCTCCGCCATGTTCAACCATCCCACCGACGTGGAATACTATGGGTACACTTTATTTGTCGCAGATCGGGACAACCACTGCATCAGGGCGATCGATTCGGGGGGCAATGTGACCACCCGCGGCAACGTCGGCCGGCGGCCGGGATGGTCCCCCGGCATGTCTGGGTATTTCCGGTTCGACTCGCCCACCGCCGTGGGCTTGGCCACCTCCGTCCTCGCCATCGCCGACCAGGGAAACCACCGGGTGGCGTTGATCAGCCTGGAAACCGGCGCCTGCAGTCCCCTGGCGGGAGTCATTCCCCACGCCGATGCCAACGGGGCCGGTGCCCGGTTCTACGCCCCCGGCGGAACGGCCGTCGACGGCTCGGGAAATGTCTACGTCGCTGATACCAAGAACCACGTCATCCGGAAGATCGACCTTGCCGGCAACGTGACCACGGTGGCCGGAGTCCCTGGATGCAGTGGGCTGGCGAACGGTTCCCTGGGCACCAACCTGCTGTTCCATCCGAAGGGGATCGCCTTCCCCCCAGGCAGTAACACTCTGTACATCGCCGATTCCGGCAACAACGCCATCCGGCGGCTCGATCCCACCTCCCAGGAGGTGGATTTGATCACCGGAAACGGCAACGCCGGCTACGCATACGGGAACCCTGCCTCCACGATGTTGAACGCCCCTAGCGATCTGGTGTTCGACGGAAGCGGGAATCTCTTCGTCTGCGACTCGGGCAACAACGCCATCTGCAAGCTGGATTCCTCATTCTACGCCACCGTCTTCGCCGGCCCCCCGACGCCGACACCGACCCCGGGAGACGTCGACGGCAATGGCACCACAGCCCGGTTCTCCAATCCGGTGGGCATCTCGATCGATGCCGCCGGCAACCTGTTCGTGGCCGACCGCAACAACTACAAGGTTCGCAAGATCACCCCCGCCGCCGACGTATCGACGGTCCTCACCTTCGGGGTCATGGATGCCCCCTACGGCATCGAGGCGATCCCCGGCGAAGGCCTGCTGGTGACCGCTCCTGCCATGTATGTGGTACGCCAGCTGGCTCTCAACGGGCTGAACGGCATCGTGGCCGGCACCAGCGGTTCCTACGGGGCCGCCGATGGAACAGGGATCTCGGCCTCCTTCAACGGCCCCCTGGGAATAACCGTGGACGCAGGTGGAACCTTCTATCTGGCCGACTCGGGGAACAACACCATCCGCGTGGGTTCCCTGCCCTAGCAGAGACCTGACCGGGGCCGGGCCGGGTCATTGTTCCCAGCCCGGCCCCGGTTTTCCTTTCTGCCGGGCGGTGCCCCGTCCCGGATCCCCCATCGCTCACCCGCTGTTTTCTCCCCTGACAGCCTCCGGTCCTCGCTTTCCTGGCTCGTTCTCTGCCAGCCCCCCGGCCCTCTTTGTGTACTCCAAGCCTCCGTGGTGAATCCTTCTTTCGTCGGTTCTCCTGCATTTCTCCTTCCTGCCCTCACCCTCTCCGTGCCTCGGTGCCCCTGTGGTGGACTTCTTCCCCAACTCCCCAAACCAGAGGCAGGAAAATTGCGCGGGGAGGGTCGGACTGGTTATAATCTCGTGTCCGGAAACGCGGGCGGCGAGGAAGGCGGACCGCCCGCTCCCGGCCGGAGCCGGGGTTACCCGAAGGAGCTGACCATGGAAAAGCTGGAATTCCTCGCCAACACGGGGTTGTCGTTCCACACCCCCAAGACCGACGTCCGGTTCCCCGAGTCTCTGCTCGACATGAAGATGGAATGGCGCCTGGTCAAGACCCCGCAGGGGGCCATCCAGCTGACCGCGGGCACCGGATCCGGCGGGGCCGACCGGCCGGCGGCGGCCGCGCCCGGGGAGGACGGGGGCGACGGGCGGCTGGTCATCCATTTCGCCGACGCCCTGGAGGTGGCCCTGGGCAAGTGGCTGCCCCTGCCCTACAACCGCAAGATGCCCGACCGCTCGACCCCCGCCAAGAGCAACGACTGGATCCGCCTCTGGATCGGCCGGCCCCTCATCAGCACCGAGGAACACCAATACAAGCTGGTCTTCGCCATCGACTCGACCCTCCACGACTACAGCACCGACGGCGGGCTGGGCCATGACTGCATCGGTTTCCTGCCCGACGACGTCGGGTTCCCCTTCGAGCTCAACAGCCGCTCCAGCAGTTTTCTGCGCTCGACCACCCTGTTCTCCTGGATCAACAGCATCTTCCGCGGCATGAAGGGCGCCCCGGCCGGCCCGGGCGGGGCGGGAGCCCTGGCCATGGGGGCCTTCCTGACCCTGATCGAGGGCCTGCGCTCGCTCGAGTGCTTCCCCGAGATCAAGTTCATCCGGCCTGAGGGGAAGGCCGCCGGCGTCCATTTCATCCTCGACCTCGGCAACAGCCGCGCCTGCGGCATCCTGGCCGAGAACGCGCCGGGCAAACCGATCGGCCTGGACGAATGCCGCAAGCTCGAGATCCGCGACCTGACCCGCCCCTACCAGGTGTACACCGAGCCGTTCGACACCAGCTTCAAGTTCTTCCCGCCGCTGTTTGCCGACCCCGACAGCCCGGCCCCGCATGCGGGCACCAGTTTTCTGTGGCCCAGCCTGGTGCGCCTCGGCCAGGAGGCCGCCCAGATGGACCCGGCCACCATCGGCGACACCGGCATGTCGAGCCCCAAGCGCTACCTGTGGGACGACCGTCTGCGCCCCCTGGCCTGGTATTTCAACCTGCCGGGGGCCGACGCCGCGCGCAAGATCGGCGCCTTCTTCCTCAAGCATCTCGACGAGAAGGGCGCCTTCCTGGGCGGCAAGGGGGAACCCCCCTTCGACCCGACCTACCCGCCCAGCTCGATGATGACGTTTGTACTGCTCGAACTTTTGTGTCATGTACAAGCCCAGATCAACTCCTGGTCCTTCCGACAGATGCGCGGCAGTCGCCAGGTCAAGCGCGTGCTCGAGAGCATCGTCATCACCACCCCGTGCGGCATGTCCGACCCCGAGAAGAAGATCTACCGCGAGCGCGCCCAGGCGGCGGTCGACCTCTACTACCACATCGCGCGCATCCCCGACCCCAAGCCGCAATTGTTCCTGGAGTTCGACGAGAGCAGTTGCGTCCAGCTGACCTGGCTCCTCGGCGAGATCAAGTACCGGTTCCTCGGCGAGGCGGCGCGCGCCATCGCCATGCTGGGCCGGCCCCGGCCCCTGGCCGACGGCCGCCGCGAGCCGGTCCTGCGGGTGGCCAGCATCGACATCGGCGGGGGAACCTCTGATCTGATGATCGCCGAGTACACCCCCTCGGGCCTCGACCACGCCGGGGTGCGCCAGCGGATGCTGTTCTCCGAGGGCTACTCGGTGGCGGGCGACGAGATCGCCAAGCGGCTGATCGAGAAGATCATCCTGCGGCGCCTGTACGAGTTCGCCCGCGAGCGCACCCCCGCCCTGTCGTGGGAGGAGTTCCAGCACTTCTTCGGCCCCGGCAAGGGCGAGCGCGACAAGGAGTTCCTCGACACCAAGGCCGAGCTGTGCCGGCAGGTCTGGATCCCGATGGCCCACCGGCACCTCGAGTTCGCCGAGCTCGACACCGCCGAGACCAGCGCCGAGATGGGATTCTACGACTTTTTCCGGCGCCGGCCGCCCGAATACGTGCTCGACTTCTTTGCCCGCCACATGAAGCAGGAGTTCGGCTGTGACCTCAACCTGCCCGAGGTGCCGTGGGTGCTCGCCAAGGCCCGCATCAACCGGGTCGTCGAGAACGTGATGGGCAGTCTTCTGCGCATCTTCTGCGAGGTGGTGGCCCAGTATGACTGCGACGTCATCATCCTGGGCGGCAAGCCCAGCTCCCTGCCCGTCATCCGCGAGACCCTGGTGCGGTTCATGCCGGTGCCCCCCGAGCGGATCATCGGCCTGAAGGGCTACCCCGTCGGCAGTTGGTATCCCTTCTCCCAGAAGGCGGGCGGCATCGCCGACCCCAAGACCGCCACCGTGGTGGGCGCCGCCATCTGGCTGTTCGCCGGCCAGCTCAACAACCTCGACGGTCTCAGCCTGACCACCGACCGGACCCGCATCCAACAGCAGGAGTGCTTCATCGGCACCTTCAACCCCGAAGCGATGCGCATCAGCCAGCTCCTGTTCCCCACGGCCAGCACCCGCGAGGTGCCGCTGACCGTCACCCGGCCCGTCTTCCTGGGGGCCCGCCGCATCGATTCCGACCTCTGCACCGTCAACCCCCTGTGGGAGGTCGCCGTCACCACGGAAGGCGCCGGCCAGGGGTCCGCGCGCGGCAACGCCGCCCCGCCGCCCCCGCCGGCACCCTACACCGTCCATCTCAAGCAGGACCCCCAGTGCAAGGAGACCCTCATCCTGACCCGGGCGGTCGATGCCCAGAAGACCCCCCTGCCGCCGCGGATGGCTTCTTTGCGCCTGCGCACCATGGTCTCCGACCAGTACTGGATCGACTCCGGCAGTTTCTTCGAGGCCTGAGGAGGGAAGCATGGACGACCAGCCCATCAAGTTCGAGATCCCCCTGTTCGGCGGCACCGGGACCGCCGCCGGGACGCCGGCCGCCGGGACGTCGGCCGCGGGGAACCCGCTTTCTCCGGCCGCCGCCGCCCCCGGCCCCGGCCAGCCCCCCGGAGCG
>CAZKPI010000274.1:0-6573 GCA_964554555.1 uncultured bacterium | reverse complement strand
GGGGTCATCCCTTCGCCCAGGAAGACGTGGCCGAGGTGGCCGCCGCACCGGGCGCACAGGATCTCGGTGCGCCGGCCGTCGGCATCGGTCTGGCGCTTGACCGCCCCCGGGATCTCGTCGTCAAAGCTCGGCCAGCCGCAACCGGCGTCGAACTTGTCGGCCGACCGGTAGAGGGGGGCGTCGCACTGGCGGCAAAGGTAGGTGCCGGCCTCGCAGTGGGCGTAGAACCGCCCGGAGAAGGGGCGTTCGGTCCCCTTTTCCAGGATGATGCGGGCTTCCTCCGGGGACAGGGGGTTCAGCTTCACGGGGTCTTCTCCTGAAACGACGGTGAGGATGGTCAACAGCCAGATCATGACCAGGGCCAGGACTTGACGACGGAAGGACATGGCGGCGGGTGGCTTCCTCTCTGGGCCGGGGTCAGAGCGGCCAGCCGGCTCTGGGTATGGCCCAAATTGTATCCCATCCCCGGCCACGGCGCCACTTCGCGCTTCCCCGCGCTTCCCCGCCCTTTCCTGCAAGACTTTGCTGGGGCTGGTCTCTGTCCGCCCGGCCCCGGGGCGATCTTCCAGTCGTCCCAGGGCCGTCGCCGACCGGAGAGCTCCCCGGCGATGGCCGGCAACCAGGCCCGCCGGGACCTTTCCCCTTCCTTACGAAGCTGATTTGCTCCGGTCGCCGACAGGCACGCCGGGCCCCCGCCGCCGGATGTCGAGGGTGGCGCAGTGGAGCCCCCCGCCGAATGAGTTGAGGTGCAGGAACGGAACGGGGATGGGCTGGAACCCCCATTCCCGCAGGGCCCGGATCATCGGGCTCTGGGTCCGCTCCACGAGCACGCGCTTCTCGTCGAGCATCAGCACGTTCATGCTGACCCAGGGACTGCACATGAGGACCAGCCGGGCCAGCGGGGAGCCGGCGGCCGTCACGGGTTCGGGGGCCGTCAGCAAGTCCCACGAGGCGAGGATGGCGGGAAGCCGCGACCGGTCGAGACGGTGCGGGTTGATCAGGGCCTTGCCCGGCCCCAGCGGCAGGAAGGTGGTGTCGATGTGCATGGGCCGGGGGCTGGTCGTCACCAGTTCGTGAACCCGGAAGCCCGGGCCCAGGTGGCGCCGTACCCAGGCGATGCCCGAACGGTTGGTGGTGTTACTGCGGATGACGAACAGGTCGCGCCCGCACCGCACGAAATCGGCGGCGTCGAACACCACCTCGGACTCGTTGGTCAGGAACCGGCCCGGAACATCAACGGCTTCCGGTCCATCCGGCTCGGCCGGTCTGCCGCCGCCCCCGGGTTCCCCGCCCACCGTGACGCGTCTTCCGGACGCGAGCGCCGGATCAGGCCGACCCGGCGTTGGGGTTTCCTCCTGGCCGGCGCTGATGGGGACGCGGGGGCTTTGCATTGGTTCGGGCCAGGTTCCCGGTCCGTTCCTCGGGGCGCCGGACCCGGGTGCCGGGTAGGCGGGGTCAAACAGGCCGTCCCACAGCGGGGGGCGGGGCGGGCTCGTCCAGCGCGCTCCGGCGTCGAAGTACTCCTTGAACAGACGGTAGTAGGCCTGCCGTTCGAACGTCCGACTGCGCCAGGACATCGGGGCCTCGATGATCTCGTCGCCGACCACCAGGAAGCAGTCGCGCGGGCAGGCGGAGGTGTGGCCCCGCGATGTCCACCACGGACTGCCAAAGGGGGCGGCGTGGTCGATCACGTCCGGACGCCTGACCCGCACCCCCTCCGCCTCGAGCACGCGGACCAGGTTCTCCAGTTCCCTCCGGGCGGGCTCGATGAACAGGGCCGCCGGCCATTTCCGGCGCCCGCCGACAAAAAACATCAGTTTGTACAAGATGTCCGGGACCCCGCCCAGGATGTAGCGGGCGAAGGGGGGGTGGACGCTGTTCTCCACCCGCCCGACCACCACCTCCTCGAGCGGGTCCCATTCGTTCCACGACCAGACCGGCCCCCTGGCCTCCCCTGGCCCGCCCGGCCGGCCGGTTGGTGCGGAGGCCGCGCGGCCGGCGGCCGGGGCCCGGGTCATGCCCCGGCCGCCTTTCCCCGGGCAACGGCGCGGAGCGTGGCGGCCAGCTCCGCCGTCGTGAGACGGTGGACGGCCAGCAGGTCTTCCTGCCGCCGGGCCGAACCGGTGTGCCGCGCCGGGCCCAACCGGACCAGGGGGGCCCGGCACCACGGGGCGAGCAGATCCGCCAGCCCGCCGGTTGGACGATGGCTCTCCAGGCTGACGGGCCGGGCGGCCGCGGCCGCCAGGTCGGCCAGCCGGCCAGGTCCTTCGGTATACTGGCTGACCCCGACCACCTCGATGGGCAGGCCTTCCCCCGCCAACTGCTCCTGCGCCGTGAGGGCGGCCCGCACGAACCAGGGGCTGGCCGCGAAGACCGTGACCTCGGCGCGTCCGGCGGCCGGGAAGAGGGTGGGGGAGCCCGGCACGAAGGGCCCGGCCGGCGCGGGCACGCCGTCCACGGGCGTCCGGTGCAGGCGGACGTAGGCGGGCCGGGACCGGCTTCCGGCTTCCGCTTCCCGCGTCATCCTCGTCAGGAGGTGCTCCAGGATCTGCCCCGCCTCCGGCGGGGTCAGGGGCTCGAACACCTCGATGCCGCCGAGCGCCCGGACCAGTCCGACATCCTGGATCGACTGGTGCGACTTGCCGTCGGTGCAATAGTCGAGGCCTGCATAATGGCCGGCGAAGATGACCGGCAGGCCCTCGGCCGCCGCGGTGAACATCTGGTCGAGGGCCCGCTTGAAAAAGGAGGCGTAGGTGTTGACCACGGCGATCCGGCCGCCCAGGCCGAGGCCGGCTCCCGCCGAGACCATGTCCTGCTCGCTGATGCCCATTTCGATGAACCGGTCGGGAAAGGCGCGGGCGAACGGCGTCAGCCGGCAGGCCTTCTCGAGGTCGGCATCCAGCACGTGGAACAGGGGGAACCGCGGCGCCAGCTCCACCAGCGCCTGCCCGAACCCCTCCCCGGTCGACCGGACCCGAACGGCCGCCCCCGGCCGGCCCTCCTCCATCCCCCCCGCCTGGCCAGCCGGGCCCGGCCCGGGGTCGGCAGACCGGTTGGAAACCCGCGCCCCAGCGCCCGAAACGGTTTCGCGGTCATGGCTGGCGGCCGCCGCGGCGATCGGGAAGGCTCCGGCCGCCGCTTTCTCCTCCCGCCCCGGGCTGGTTCCCCTGGCCGCCCCGGAACGGAAGGAGGCGAAGGCCGCGGTCAGATCGGGGTCGTCGAAGCGCTCCACCAGCTCGGCCAGCATCTCGAGATACTCGCCGTCGGCGGGGATGCGGCCGTGCCAGACCCCCTCCCGGCGCGGGGTGTCGGCGGCCATGGTCGTCAGGCGGGTGCCGAACCCCTTGCGGGTCTGGGCGATCACGGCCAGCGGCCGCGGTCCCTCGTTGCCTCCGCGCAGGAGGGCCAGCAGGGCGGCGGGGTCGTGGCCGTCGATGGCGGCGGGATGGTAGCCGAGGCCGCGCAGGACCGACGCCCAGTCCTCCGCGTCCTTGATCTCGGCGGTCTGGCTGTCCGACTGCAGGAAGTTGCGGTCGATGATCGGCAGGCAGGCCCGGAGCCCGAGCCGGCGCAGGGTCAGCAGGGATTCGAAGACCTGCCCCTCCTGGAGCTCACCGTCGCCGAGGATGACGAACACCTGGTGCGGCCGCCCCGCCGCCCGGTGCGCCAGCGCCAGGCCGATGCCCTTCGAGAGGCCCTGGCCGAGCGAACCGCTGTCGGCGTCGATGCCGGGCACCTCGCGGTCGCTGTGCGCCGGCAGTCCGTCGAGCGCCTTGTAGGTGAGCAGTCGTTCCCGCGGGAAGGCCCCCAGCGCGCCCAGGATGGCATACTGGGCCGCCGCCGCATGCCCCTTCGACAGGATCAGGGCTGACCGTTCGGTGACCGGCCGCCGCGGGTCGGGGAGGCAGGTGTGATACAGGGTGGCCATCAGCTCCATCGCCGAGAACGAAGCCCCCAGCCACCCGTGGTTCGCCGCCCGCAGGGCCGCGAGCGTGTCGATCCGGTGCAGTACCGCCAGCCGCTCCAGAGCCCGGGGGGCCTCCGGGGTGCCGGCGCGGTGGGCGGCCCGCGCCCCCGCCAGCACCGGTTCGGGCACCAGGAAACAGGGCGACGTCGGCATGCAACACTCCTCTGGGGAAGGATCCGCGGCGGGAAAGGGGCCGCACGGGCTGTCCGGAGGGTCGGGACGGCTCGGACAGGGAATCCTAGCAGATGGCGGGCCTTGCGGCAAATCCCGCCCCGGACCCCAGAGAAAACGCCTGCCTTTGGGAAACGCCGTCAGAGCGTGAGGAGCTCCGCTCCATCCGGCCGCCTCGCCAGGGGCCGGCGGCCCCTGGACCCCTGGATTCTGCCTGCGGAACGTTCCGCGTTCGGCAGGCCGCCCGCCCGCTTCGCACAACCTCCCGGCCGGGCGTCTCTTCGGCCAATGCCGGCTTCAGGCAGGCCTCTGCCCTGCCCCGGATCCCGGATCCCCGAAAGAACGGGCGGGCCGGTCATGGTTCCCGGTGGGTGAATCCAACCCATGGTAGAATGAGGCGGTCCCGTGTGCTCCGGATGAAAGGGCCCGGGCGCCGGTCCTCCCCCGTCGCCAGCGGCCATGACGGTCACCATTGGAAGGAGAACGTTGTCATGCCGACCCCTGCCCGCCCGATGCGGTTCCTGTCTGCCTTTTTGCTTGGGTGCCTCCTTCTGGCCTCCCCGATGCCGGGCATGGCCCAGAACCATGCGCAGATCGAGCGGCTGAAGGAGCAGGTCGAGGCCAATCCTGACGATGCGCGGTCGGCCTACAACCTCGGCACCCTGCTGATCCAGGCCGGACGGCTCGAGGAGGCGGCCGAGTTCCTGGCCATGGCCGCCGAACGGGATCCGGAGATGGGCCCCGCCCATTACAACCTCGGCCTCGTCCTGCGCGACCTCAAGCGCCCCGACGAGGCCGCCGCCGCTCTCCAGCGGGCCGCCGAGATCGCTCCCGAGAACGATGCCGCCTGGATCAACCTGGGCGGCGTCCTGCAGTCGCAGGGGAAGTTCGAGGCGGCCGCCGACGCCTACCGACAGGCCGCCCAGGCCAAACCCGGCAACGTCGAGGCCCAGTTCGGGCTGGCCTGGATGCTCCTGCAGTGCGGCCGCAAGGAAGAGGCGGAGGACCAGTACCACGTGCTGGCCGCCCTCGACCAGGGCCGCGCCGACGACCTCTACGGCCAGTACCGGAACGCCGAAGGGGCCGCCCCGCCCGCCGCCCCCGCCAACGACCTGCTCGGGGCCATCCAGGCGGGAGACCAGGAGACCGTTGCCCGTCTCCTCCAGGAGGGCGCCGACCCCAATCAGAAGGACGGCAAGGGCACCCCCGCCCTCCACCTTGCCATCAAGGCCAAGGCCGCCCCCATCGTCTCCCTGCTCATCCAGGCGCGGGCGGCCCTCGACTCCCGCGACGCCCTCAACCGCGCCCCTCTCCACATCGCGGCCTGGGAGAATGACCCCGAATCCGCCCGGCTTCTCCTCGAGGCCGGGGCGGCTGTCGACGTTCCCGGCTTCGATTCGCCCGCCGACGGCCCGTCCGAGTCCACGCCGCTGATCATCGCCGCCCAGAGCGGAGCCCTCGAGACTGCCGAAGTCCTGATCAAGGCCGGCGCCAAGGTCAATGCCCTGACCAACGTCCGGGACGGCCTCTTCCGGCGCTCGGCCCTGTTCTGGGCCCTCAAGGAGAATCACCCCGAGGTCGCCGCCCTGCTCGAAAAGCACGGGGCCGAAAAGTTCCCGCCGGGCGCCACCCAGAACTGACCCCTCGCGGGTCTCTCCGGCCGGCCGGCGCCCGTTCTCTCGCCCCCACTCACCCTCTCCAGGCCCCCCCGAGGGGGAAAGCTGAGCGGTTTGCCGCCATTTTTGACCTACTTACTAATCAGTAAGTAGTCGCCGCGGGAGCCGGTGCGGGACTCCGGCTGGGGAGCGCAGAAATACGAACGGGGCAGGGTTTCCCCTGCCCCGTTCCCCTCGCCCGGGCGGGAACCCGGAACCGCCGGCGGACGGGCGCCGCCCATCCGCCCCTTGGTCAGGCCGCCCGGTGCCCCCAGGGGGCCAGCCGGGAGACCGGTCAGAAAGACAGTTCCTGGACGGCGAGCTGTTGGCTCGAGGCCTTGATGGTCAGGATCCGGCCGTCGGGGGCCACCCACTCCGGCGTGGTCACGTCCAGCCCGATGTCGAACGGCGGGTGCCGCCGGGTCTGCCTGACCCGCCCGTCCGGGCCCATGACCGCGTAGTTCCGGCCCGCGTCGGTCGAGTAGGCCACGTGCAGGTTCCCCGCCCCGTCGAAGCCCAGGCAGGTGATCAGCGAGATCTCCAGCGGGTCGGTGATCCGGCCCAGGATGCCCCGGCTCCGGCCGGTGCGGTCGAAGACCTCGATCGCCCGCTCCCGCGGATTCCCCTCGAACACGGGCTGGTGCAGTCTCCCGTCACGATCGACCGCCGCGTTGGTCACCCCGGGAATGTCGGCCAGCAAGGACCCGTCGCGCTTGAAGACCAGGGTCTTTTGGGCGGCCGCATCTTCGACGAAGGCGTTCCCTTCCCCATCCGCCCGGA
>CAZKPI010000273.1:4093-6590 GCA_964554555.1 uncultured bacterium | reverse complement strand
CGACGACGCGGTGGTTGCCGCTGGCGGCCGCCGGCAGGTGGCCGTCCTTGCCCATGGCCAGGTTGGAGGGCTGGTTCAGTTCCCCCTTGCCGTTGCCGAGGACCCCGTACCGCCACAGAAGGTTTCCGTTGAGGTCCCAACTGGTGACCTGGTGGTAGGTGGGATAGGTGACGATCAGGGAACCGTCGCGGGCCCACAGGACACCGCGGGGCGGGATGTCGCGCAGGCCGCCCTTTTTCACCTCTTCCTTGTAGCTGATCTGACGCACGCATTCCCCGGCGGGGTTGAAGATCTGGACCCGCTTGTTGTTGCCGTCAGCGACGGCGAAGTAGCCGTCGGCCCGGACGTCGATGTCCTGGGGGCTGTCGAATTGGCCGGGCTGGCGGCCCTGGCCGCCGATCTCGCCGAGCGGCCTGCCGTCGGAGAACCGCAGGATGTAGACCCGGTGGGAGCCTGCGCAGGAGACCCACAGCCGGCCCTTGGCGTCAAGGGCGAGGCCGACCGGTTTGGACAGCAGGACGGTGGTGTCGGTGGCGGTTTCCGGGAACCAGACGAGCCCCTTGGTCGGCGGCGGGATCAGATCCTTTTTCTTGACCTCGGGCTTGGCGGGGGCAGGCGGGGGCGTCCCGCGGCGGCGATGTCGGGCGACCTCTTCCGGCAGGAGGGCCTGTTCCACCCCGTCCACGCGGGAGGTGATGAACCGGGCGAAGGTCCCGTCGGGGCGGAGGATCTGGAGGCGGTTGTTCTTCTGGTCGGCCACCACGATCTCGCCCTCGGGGCCGAGGATCAGGTCTTCGGGGGCGTTGAACTCGAGTTCCCCCCTGCCTTCGTATCCCCTGGTGACGAATTCGGTGAAGTCGAGGGCGGCGGCGGGCGAAACGGCAAGGCAGAGGACGAGGAGAAGAAGGGACAGCGGGAGGCGGGTGCGGAAAGTAGTCATGTCAGTTGCTGGTCTCCTCGATCCGGGGGAAGGTCTGGTAGCGGTCCGTGCTGAGGCGCTCTTCGCGGGCCACTCCCTTGATGGTGACGACGCGGTAGGCTTCGACGGTGTAGCCGGTGACGCCGGGTTGGACGACGCGCTTCTCGCCGGCTTTCAGCCGGGCATTTTTGCGGACCTGGACGTCGAAAGGATGTTTCACCTCGTTGCGGGTGGCCAGTTCGACCTTCTCGAAGGGGCGGTGATCGGCGTAGAAGGCGGCCTTGACCGTCCCCTTCCCGGCCTGGCAGGTGATCAGGAGGGGCGATTTGAGGGTATTGACAAACCGGAAGTCCTTCGACCCCCAGACGACGGCCGCGTCAAGGCCGCGCTGGGCGTAGGCGATCCCGTCGTAGATCGAGTGGTTGTAGCGCTCGACAATTTTCATGTTGCTCATCAGGGCACAGCGGTAGAGGGTGGTGCTGACCTGACAGACGCCGCCGCCGAGGCCCTTGATGACCTTGCCGTTGGAGATGACCCCGGCGGGCTGGAAGCCTTCCTTGCGGCCGCGGGCCCCGACGACGCGGTTGAAGCTGAACTCCTCACCCGGCTGGATGATGATGCCGTCGACCTTGTCGGCGGCGATTCGCAGGTTGACGTTGCGGGCCTCGTCGTCGATGTGATCCTTGTCGTGCACCGTTTCGAACTCGGCCAGGCATTCGGTGAATCCCAGTTTGGTGCGAAGGGAAGTCAGGGTCTCGAGGGCGTTGTTCTCCTTCTTGAGGACGGTGATCCGAAGAGGTTGGGAAGGGGGAGTCCGTTGGACGGTTTCGGCGAGGCGGTGCAGGGTGCCCTCGCGGTCGATGATCTCCCCGGGCGAGCCGCGGAGGATCTTGCGGGGGTTGCCCTTCTTGTCCGTCTCGACCATGGCCGCCTTGGGAGGGGCGACCTGGGTTGGCTCAGGCAACTGGGAAACCAGCTGGCGGGCGACCTCGGTATCGAGGGTGGTGGCGGAGGCGTCCGCGGCAGGGGACCTCAGGAGGGGAACCTTTCCGGCGCTGATGGCCTGGTCGTTCAGGTGGAAGACGACTTCCACGGGTGAGGGAAGGGACGCGGACGGCTTGGCGGACGTGGTCATGGGCACCTCCGTGGGACTGGTCGGGGAGGGAGGTCTGGCCGGCGAGGCAGGCCCGCCGGACCATCGCTGAAGGCGGGTGATGCCCCAGAAGACGAAGATCAGGAAGCCGGAAAGGCAGGCGATTCCCAGGATCGTAAAGGCGAGTTTGCGCATTCCACGAGACTCCGGAAGCGGGTTTATTCTTCCTCGTCCTTCAGGGAGCGGGTCATGAGATTACGGGCGGCCTCCCTGGGGGACAGGTTGTCAAAAAGGACCCTGGATATTTCTTCGGTAATCGGGAGGCTAATGGTTAGTCTTTTTCCCCATTCGGCGGCCATGCGGGTGGTTTCGACTCCTTCCACGACCATCCGGCTGTGGGAGAGGATGTCCGTGGCCCGCTCACCGCGGGCGAGGGCCTGGCCCAGCTGGTGATTCCGGGAAAGGGGGGAGGCGGCGGTGGCCAT
>CAZKPI010000273.1:3566-4059 GCA_964554555.1 uncultured bacterium | reverse complement strand
ACGTGGTGGGGCGCCCGCCCAGGCGGGTGCCCAGCCGAACCATCTCGTGAAGACTGCGTGTCAGGTAGGCGGCTTTGGCGTTGTCGCCTAGGCCGAGGCCGTCGACGATGCCCGCTCCGATGGCGAAGATGTTCTTCAGGGTGCCCCCGAGCTCGACGCCGGTCCGGTCGGTGTGCCGGTAGGCCCGGAAGGTTGGCAGGGAAAAGGCTTCCTGCAGGCGGATCCCGATGTCCTCCCGGGGGCAGGCAATGACGCACGCGCCGATTTTGCCCGCGGCCACCTCGACGGCCAGGTTGGGCCCGGAAAGCACGGCCAGACGGTCGGGGGAGGAAGGATTCCCTGCTCCCACCTCCTCGAGGATGACCTGCGAAAGGCGCGCGCCGGAGCCTGATTCCAGGCCCTTGGCGACGTTCACGATCATCGGGGCGGCGGCCAGTTCCTGCCGGATGGGATGGATGGAAGGCCTGAGGTGGCCGGAGGGGACGGCGAGGAG
>CAZKPI010000273.1:0-3524 GCA_964554555.1 uncultured bacterium | reverse complement strand
CGGGCGACAGCTCCTGGTCGGAGACGAAAAACGGGTTGCGGCGGTTCGCCCTGATGCCGGCGACCACCTCGGGTTCGCGCGCCCAGAGGGTGACGCGGTGCCCCTTGCGGGCGAGAAGGTCGGCGAGGGTGGTGCCCCATGATCCGGCACCGACGACGCCGACCTTCAGCGGGGTATCCGGGGTTTGAGTCATTTCCCTTCTTCCGGGGCAGTGGGCGGTTTGGCACCCAGGGCGAGTTCCTCCCCTTGGAGCAGGCGGCGGATGTTGGCCCGGTGCTTGAACACGATGAACGCGGCGATGGCGGCGGCGAACAGGGCCAGCGGGCGATACCAGTCGGGGCCGCCTTCCTGGAAGGCGAGGATCATGGCGGGCAGGGTGACGGCGGCCACCATCGAGCCGAGCGAGACGAAGCCCGTGGCGAGCAGGGTGACGAGGAAGATGACCATGGCCAGGATGGAAGACTTGGGGGCGAGGGCCAAAAAGACGCCCAGGCCGGTGGCGACGCCCTTGCCGCCCCGGAATTTCACCCAGAAGGAGAGGGTGTGCCCGGACACGGCGGCCAGGCCGGCGGTCAGGCAATGCGGCATCAGGGTGTCAGGACCGGGCGCCAGGCGGGGGGCCAACAGGACCGGGGCCATGCCTTTGAGGATATCGAGGGCCAGGGTGACGGCGAAGGGGACTTTGCCGAGGACGCGGTGGACGTTGGTGGCGCCCATGTTGCGACTGCCGAGTTCGAAGATGTTGACCCGATAGACGGCCAGGCCCAGCCAGTAGGCCGTGGGGATGGAACCGCAGAGGTATCCGAGCAGGGCGGCCAGAAGATAGGAGGTGGACATCTCCCTTCCCTTCCTGTCACTTCTTCTTCACGACGAGGCGCACGGGCCATCCTTCGAAGGGGGTATCCTCGCGGAGGCGGTTCAGCAGGTAGCGCTGGTAGGAGAAATGAAGGCCTTCCGGCTCGTTGCAGGCGACGCGGAAGACGATGGGGGGGCCGTTCTCCTGGCGGATGGAGGAAATGCGGACGGGGCGCCCGGCGAACGGCGGGGGCGGCTGTATGGTGAGGGCGTCGAACAGGATGGTCCGCAGGCGATCGGGGGGGATGCGCATGGCCCCGGCCTGCTGAATCTGGTCGAGCAGGTCGAAGACCTTGTTGACCCGCAGGCCCGTTTTGGCCGAGCAGGACATGATGGGGGCGAACTCCAGCAGGGGGAATTCCTCCCGGGTGGCCTGCTGAATCCTGCGCCAGGCCTGGTCGTCGTGGTCGGCGATGTCCCACTTGTTCCAGAGGATGAGACAGCCAGAACCCACCTCGATGATGCGGCTGGCGATGCGTTTGTCCTGTTGGGAGATCTCGCCGGCGGAGGCGTCGAGGACCAGCACGGCGAGGTCGGAGCGGCGGATGGTGTCGAGGGTGCGGTAGACGGAGAAGAACTCGACCGCATCCTTTTGGCGTGAAGGGCGCCGCATGCCGGCGGTATCGATGAACCGGTAGGTGCGGCCATGGCGCTCGACGTTGAAGAGGATGGTGTCGCGGGTGGTGCCCGGGGCGTCGTCGACGATGGACCGCTCCTGGCCGATCAGGCGGTTGAACAGGGAGGATTTGCCGACGTTGGGGCGGCCCACGATGGCGATCCGGCCCGGTTCGTCGGTTTTCTCCTCGACCGCCTCGGTTTCGCGGGGGAGGGGGGCGACGACGGCGTCGAGCAGGTCGGCCACGCCGTGGCCGTGGACGGCGGAGACGGGGAATAACCGCTCGACGCCGAGCCCGTAGAAGTCAACCGCCCCCGTCTCGTCGCTGGGGTTGTCGAGCTTGTTGACCGCCACGTAGACGGGTTTGTCGGGGCAGGTGCGGCGCAGGAGGTTGAGGATGACGCGGTCGTCGGGCACCAGCCCATGGCGGGCGTCGCAGGCCAGGATGATGGCATCCGACTCGTGCAGGGCGAAATCGACCTGGGCCTTGATGGCCTGCTGGATCGGCTGGGTGTCGTCGGGGTCGAGGCCGCCGGTGTCGACGACGTAGAAGTGGCGGCCGTTCCAGCGGGCGTCAGCGTAGTTGCGGTCACGGGTGACGCCGGGGGTCGGATCGACGATGGCGTGGCGGCGGCCGACGATGCGGTTGAGGAGGGAGGACTTGCCGACGTTGGGCCGGCCGACAATGGCGATGGTGGGAATCTTCGGCATGGGGTTCTCCAGAAAACCGATTGTATCACCGGTTGCTCCGTGAGTCAATGGAACCCTGATGCCATGCGACTTTGACTCGGTCCCTGGCGGGCAGGACCCCCTCGTTCCGGCGATGGGAACCGGGTTTTGGCGAATTGACACCCGCCGGGCCATCTGCTACCCTTTCCCAAAATTCGCCTGAGGGGAATCCCCGGTGATCGATTGCACGGAACTTCTGGCCCTGCAGGAACACGATCTCGAACTCGACCGGCTCGAGGAAAAGACCCGCCAGATCCAGGAGAAGGCCGCCCGCATGGCGGCCGACATCCAGAAAGACCAGGACCTGCTGGACAAGAAAGCGGCCCTCCTCAAGAAGATCCAGATTCGGAAGAAAGGCCTCGAGACAGAACTGGCCGGCCATGCCGACAAGCTGAAAGCCCTGGAGGCCAAGCTCCAGAATGCCTCGGCGCCGGCCACCTACCTGGCCCTGGAAAAGGAGATCGCCGGGCTCAAGGAAAAGATCTCGGAGGTCGAGTCCAAGGTCCTCGAAGACATGGAAAAACAGGAAACCCTCGAAAAAGACCTGGCCAAAGGCCAGAAGATCATCGCCGGCCAGCGCCTCCACCTCGACGAGATCAAGGCCCGCCAGGCCGGCGAGCTGGCCGCCCTGGCCCAGGAAAGGGAACAGGTGCGGACGAAGCGGAATCAGGCGGCGCTGAAGATCCAGGGGCAGGCTCTCGAAATCTACGAAAACCTGCGCCATGACAAAAAGGGCCGCATCATCTGGGACACCGAAACCAGCGGCTGTCCCGCCTGCGGGATGTCCCTGCCGGCGAGCTTCGTGACGGCCCTGGTCGGGCGGCCGGCCGCCGACCATTGTCCCTACTGCAAGGTCCTGATCCGGTGGACCGGCCTTCTCGACTCCATCCGGTCGTAGCGGCCATGGCTCCCTGCCGCCTGCTGTCCGCCTTGCCGCCGGTTCTGGCCGGCTTGCTCCTGGCGGCTCTGCTCTGGGGTTCGGCCGTCTCGGCGCAGACCGCCAGCGCCTCCTTCGAGTTTGCCCCCGAGCGATACCTGGTTGACGAGGCCAAGCTGGTGCGGGATCCCATCACGGCGCAGATTCTGGCGGCCTGCCACGAGATCGAGACCAAAATGGGGATCCGGATCCTCATCAAGACCGAGATCCTGGAGGACATGACCACCTATGCGGATCGGGTTGAGAACTTCTTCTCGGAATGGATCCGCTCCATCGGCCTCGACAAAAAGGGCATCCTCCTGTATGCCGCGCTTCCCCACGACTCCCTGCATGGCAAGTTCAACCCCCGGGTCGGGATCGGCCTCAAATACCTGATCACCCGCGAGA
>CAZKPI010000272.1:0-6594 GCA_964554555.1 uncultured bacterium | reverse complement strand
GGTTGGGAAAGTCGTTGTCATCGACGATGATCTTCCCCTTCCCCAGCGGCTCCCACCCCTCGGTCGTGAACTCCCTGAAATTCGCCGAGAACGACCCGACCTTCAGCGGAAAGTCGTCCTTCCAGGTGAGGGCAGGGCAGGCCACCGGAGCCGGCAGACCCAGGAACCCATAGCATTCGTCGGGCTTGTCCTCGACCACCTGGGGAAGCCCCGCGTTCAGGTTGCCGGCATCGTCCCAGGCGAACACCGAGTAGTTCATCTGCCCCAGCCCATCGTTGGGCATGATGACGAAGCTCGCCACCACCCCATTGGGAACCTGCAGGGGCTCGGTCGCCACTTCCCACGTCACGGGATCCTCGGGCCCGTGCTTGCGCCCAAAGGCAATCCTGCAGGAAATGCTCGCGAGGGGACTGCTCGCGACAGAATTGTCGGTAAGCATCAGTTCCTGGATTTCGGCGAAATCACCCGTACAGGCCTTGAAGCCGCTGTCCTCCCCGAACAGGGTCGGCAGGTTTTCATCCTCCGTTCCACTGAGGGATTGGATGTGGGGCGGGGTTCGGTCGATGAGGGTGAGCAGGAAGTCTGCCGCCTCCACATCGGTGATGGGTTCCAGCCGCCCCGGCTCCTGCTTTGCCTTGGCCAGCAGATAGTCCCGCACATCCTGTTCGTCGATGCAAAAGCAGGCATAGCAGTGGTCGCCAGTGCGGCACCGCTCACAGCCCCATGTTTTACAGCCCTGACAGCAATGGCAGGCAACCTTCTTCAACTTTGAGAAATCGGGAGGGGCCTGCATGATCAACCAGGGGTTGGGAGGGGTGACGACGGCGAAATGCATCAGCCGCGGCTGGGCGATTTCCTCCACGCCGATGGTGCAATTGCCCGGTCTCATCGCCCGAAGGTTCCCGTCAGGAAGCACCTCGCCAATCCGGATAACATCCTGCACAACGTGATTGACGTTCATCATGTAATTGCCAACCGGGTTCAGCAATTTGGGAATGGTCAATGATTTGCGAAGGACTTCGGCCGCGGCAAAGGGGGACATGCGAATGTTCAACCTTCCAGCAGGCTTCCTGCTCCAACCATTGAAAAGCAAAGAGAGGAACTTTGGGAAAGGAGTATAAAGGAACCGTTTGCTGATTCACCACTTTGCTCACCCTTCCTTCAGCATCAACGGTTTGGATATACCCAAGCCCGACCAACTGCTGGTTGGTCACCGGCCAGAGAGGACCGTACAAATGTAGAAGTTATCCTTTCCGGGGATCTCCGTGCAGAGCCCATCAACATAGCCATTTGCCCCCATCACTGTCTGGAGATTTCCTGCATCCTCATAGATGTTCATTCTCCAGAATCGCCAGCCGCCATCTGGCAGAACCTTCATGCCAAAGGCCAGGCAGGTTGGCAGATAGGAGCGGGTCCCCGCCAGGCCAAGAGATGGCCCGCCCAGGAGAAACAGCAGAACGACCAGCATCGGGAAAGGAACGATCCTCCCCCGGCCTACCGGGGTTGGGCGATGGGGAAGCCGCCATGGCAGAAGTCGGGAGACAGCCGTGGGGGAGCCGTTCATCGAACGGCGGCAGAAGGGTTCCCGCATGAAGATTCCTCCTGGGAGTTCCCTGAGCAGGACATTAGGGGACCGGTGAACGGAGGGGAATGCCGTGGGGCAAAGATCTCTCTGGCCAGGAAGAACAGCTCACTGGCTCATTTGGTCTGCGGATATGGTACTCCTGAGCGCGGTTCCATTCAAGGGGCGGCCGGGTGGTCCTGTCTTTCGGCGTGGGGAGAGCGAACGGTTGTCCCCGGCGACCGGCCTGCCCATCACCCGAAGAATGGTGATTCGGGCGGCCCGGGAAATGGTGATTCGGGCGGCCGGGGAAACCGTCAGGCGGCAAGCGGCGTCCCCCCCCGGCATGCTCACGGGAGGCGTCATGCCGGGCCTCCGGCTCACTTCAAATACTCCAGGCCGAGGCCGAGGAGACCCTCGACGGGGATGTTGGCGGTCAGGCGGCGGGCGGCGGCGATTTCGAGACGGCGGAGGAAGGCGGGGAGCCAGGCGACCGGGGTGGGGCGGAGGGCATGCGACAACATGTCCTGGAAGGCGCGGTCGGCCTTTCCCGGGGTGTCGGGAGCCTCGCTGGCCTGCAGTAAGGCCAGGAAGAACATGGCGCGGGGCCGGAGGGCGGGCGAGTCCTGGGCCTCGTGGAAGAAGCCGGGAGCCTTGTCGGTGCGGCCGGTCAGACAGCACAACAGGCCCGACAGGTAGTAGAACCAGGGGTGACGCCAGTCCTGGGCCAGTTTCCAGCCTTCCTGCGGAAAGGCCGCCGGGTCAGTGAAGGAAGCCTTGACCAGGAACCGGCACGTTCGCGCCAAAAGTCCAAGAGACCGATATTGTACCAGCTGGGCGAACTGTGAGCATCCCGCCCACACCCCCGCCGCCACGACGAGGGCGGCAAGGATCAGCAGGATGCACGACGACCAGTGGGCCTTCCAGTACCACGTCCGCAGGGAGGCGGCATCGGCCGCCGCCGGCAGACCGGGCTGACCGGACCCGAGAGCGTAGGCGTGCTGGTACTGCCCCAACCCGGCAAAGGCCTGGCACAGGGGAAGGCGGACCTCGGCGAAAGGAACGCCCAGCCGCCAGGCCTCGAGCAGGTCGGCCTTGCCGCCCTCGAACCGTTTGCCGCTCACCAGCAGTTTTCCCCGCCACAGGTAAAGGCGGCCGTCGGTCGGCCGCATGGCCATCAGCCGGCCCAGGTCTTCCAGCACCCCGTCAAGCTTCCCGGCAGTCACCGCCTGCTCAGCGTTGTCGGCCAGTGACTGGTAGAGGGTGGCCTGGTAGATCTCCTCGCGCAGACGCTTCGCCTCGCCATAGCGGGGCTCGCGCGCCAGGATCGCCTCGACCAGCCGCAGGGCGGTCGCGAAATCGCCCTTGCGGAATGCCTCGCGGGCCTGCGACATCCTCAGCAGGGTCGAGTAGCTCTCGGGGTCGTAGTGGCGGCCGGTGGCGGGATCGACCTGGATGCCCATCTTCTGGAACTGCTCCAGTTTCAGCAGGTTCTTCCTGATCTCCTCGGTCCGGGCCAGCGCCGTCTGGTTGCCGGGATCGAGCACCAGCACCGCCTGGAAGGCAGTCTGGGCGCGCGGCAACTGCCCCGACGACAGGTAGAACTCCCCCTCGCGCAGAGAGGCGGCCACCGCCTTCCCGACGGCCTCCGCCAGATTGGCCGCGAAGGTGGCGAGAGCGGGGTCGCCGGGCGTCAGC
This sequence comes from uncultured bacterium, assembly GCA_964554555.1. Taxonomy (GTDB): domain Bacteria; phylum Muiribacteriota; class Ozemobacteria; order Ozemobacterales; family Ozemobacteraceae; genus Ozemobacter. The sequence goes on along the minus strand of CAZKPI010000272.1, from coordinate 3,335 downwards.
GCCTGCGCCCGGGCGAACAGCGCCTGGGCGCTGGGCAGGTTCCCCGCCTGCAGGGCCGCTTCCGCCTTGACCAGGAAGGTGTTTTCGACGCGCGCCGCGAGCGACGGGACCCCGACCAGGACGGCCCCCAGGGAAACCAGGATGAGCAACTTCCCCACGTGGTTTCTGATCCTCTTCCCCCAGGGTATGCCCCTCCGGCACGCGGGTCAACCCTGCCGGCCGCCTTGGAACCAGCGAGTGCCGCCGACGGGCGGGGGCCGGAGGAGAGGGATCAGGCAGGGGCGAGACGGTTCAGGGAGTCGGGGGGCCGAACAGGAACTGGAGGGGCAGGTGGAGGCGGTCACTCCAGGCCCGTTCCGAATGCGTGGCGCCGGGGACGAAGACGGCCTGGAAATCGCGGCCGGGGCGCAGGCCGACCTCACGCAACAGCCGCTCCATGAGCCGGAAACTGCGCACGATCGGCGGTTCGAGCTCGCCGGTGTCGAAGTAGACGCGCAGGTGACGGCCGGTGGCCGGACAATGCCTCACCTGCCGGGCGAGCGGGGTCCAGGCCTTGTAGAAAGCGCTCGACAGACAGCCCGCCTTGCCGAACACTCCGGGGAAGGTCCAGGCGAGCTGAAAGGAGACCAGTCCGCCCATGGACGACCCCATGACCGCTGTATCCTCCGGCTCGGGAAGGGTGCGGTAGGTGCGGTCGACAAACGGCTTGACCACCTCGATCAGGAACCGGGCATAGGCCCGGCCGGGGCAACGGGTGAGGTTGTACTCCGCCATGCGGTCGGCGGTGTTGCCGATGCCCACGACGATGATCTCGGGGATGCGGCGCTCGGCGATCAGGCGGGAAACCACCTCATCGACCTTCCAGTCGGCGCCGCAGAACGAGGCGGCCGGTTCGAACAGGTTCTGGCCGTCATGCATGTAGAGCACCGGATAGCGCCGGCGCCCGCTCGCATAGGAAGGGGGCAGCCAGACCTGCACGGGGCGGGGTTCGCGCAGGCCCTCGCCGGTCATCGGTCCGTGCGTTCGCAGGTCGCCCACCACCGGATCGACCTCGACGGCGATGCGGTCGAGCCAGTCGACGACGGTGAGATCAACGCGCGTGTCGCGCTCGGGCTTCAGCACGCGGTTGTCGGGGGGGAAGCGGCCGGCCGGGTCGAGGTAGATGGCCTGGGTCTTCCAGGAGCCGCGGGTGATCTTGAACTCGACGGGGGAATGGGCGGGTGCGGTGAAGGAGAGGGCGTAGACCCGCTTCCCGAGGGGGAGCAGGCGGACGGCGTCTGGCTTCCAGTCGCCGAGGGCGGGCAGGTTCCCGGCCGCGAAGAGGCCTTCCCCGGCTTCGACCCCCGGGGCCAGGGTGACGCGCAGATCGATCCGGACGGACGAAAGCGAGGGCACAGGTTTTCTGACAGCCCGCGGCACAGGTTCCCTCCTGGTTGGAATGCCCCATGATAGCAGGAGACAGCGGCAGGGGGAATGGGGAGGTCGCGGGAACGCGATGAAAGGGGGGCGGGATGCGGAGGCGAGGCGGTTCGGCTGGCGCGGTCAGAACTCGTAGCCGGCGCGGACCCCGACGTCTTTCTGCAGTTCGGAGTAGCCGCCGCCGCTGATGACCGCGAACTTCAGCTCGTAGTATCCCCATTCGACCCGACGGTGCAGGCGGCTCTCGAGGTTCTGGAGCGAATCATCGCCGCCGCCGAACCGGGTGCTGGCCACCTCCAGGCTGATGCGGGTGCGCTTCGTGACGTTGCGCTGGGCGCTGGCTGACAGGGTGTGGGCGGTCGAGGCGGGGCTGGTCTCGAGCAGGTAGCCCACGCTGAGCAGGTCCTTTCCCTGCTTCGGAGCGCCCCAGGTCAGGGTCCCTTCGTAGAAGGTACTGCGCGGCCGTTTGTCTCTGCCGAAGAAGAACCGGCCGCCGACGCCGGTCTCGAGGTAGAAGGCGCCGAGTTCGACCCCCATGAGATGGCGCGCCACCCCGGAATCGGTGACGGCGTTGTGGAACAGCCGGTAATCGCCGGTCAGATCGACCTTGTGCTGGTCGTAGTATTGCAGGCCCAGCCGCCAGGTGTCGGTCGCCCCGCTCGAGGCGTATTCCCCCTGCAGTTTGAGGGTTTCGATCTGCCAGCCGGCCAGGGCCGACGAGAACCGGGTCTTGTAGTCCTGCCCGCCCTGAACGGCCAGGAACGCTTCGTCGTTGAAGGCGTAATGGAGCCGGCCCTCGAACCAGTCCGGCGACTCGGCCCGGGTCTTCGAGTCGACCTTGGCCGTCTTGCCGATGTCGAGCGTGGTGGACAGCCGGCGGCCCCAGGGATACCACCAGGAGACCCCGTCGACCGGCCGGAAGGAGTGGTTGCCGGTCCAGATGCGGCCCGCCTTGAATTCGAGGGGGGTCGACAGGTTGCGGCCGAAGAAGGAGGCCTGCCACAGCTGGTTCAGCCGCGGAGCCACTCCCCGGAAGTCCTTGAAGATGACATGCCGGTAGTCGAACTCGCTGACCAGCCAGGGGGTCTGGTGGTTGTAGGTCAGGCGCTGTGAGGACTTCTCGCGGAACGGGCCGAACGGGGAGAAGGTGCTGGTCTCGGTGCGCTGGATCCGGCTGGGTTCGCGCACCTGGGCGGGGGCCGGAACCGACAGCAATACCCCCATGACCGTGGCCAGCAGGACCGCCACGGGCAGGCGACCGCGGTTCGTCGTTTGCCTCGTCTTCGTCTCTTCGTTCGCCGGAACCACAGACCGGATCCGGGTTTCTTCCGTTTTCCGCCCAACCAGGGCCAGCCTCCCGCCGGGGAGGCCACTCTCCTACCATCGGCAAGAGGAGGGGAAAGGAGAAGAGACAAACAAGACGCGGTCGGCCAGACGCGGTCGGCCAGACGCGGTCGGCCAGACGCGGTCTGGCCGGGCGGAGTCAAGACAAGAAGGCAGGTCGAGGCGGCCGCCCAGCCGCAGGTGTCTTGTGCCCTGAGAGGACGGCTGGGACCGGCTAGGCGCGAACGTCGATGCGGCGGCCGAGGCCCGACGGGTTGGTCACGGCGGGCTTGGGGGCCGGCTGGCGGCGCACGTTCTGCTGGTTCTGGGACGCCAGCTTCTCGGCCTGGGAAGGCCGGTTCTTGACCATGACCGGCTTCGTCGTGGACGGGGCCGGGGTCGGATCGCGACCGGTGGCTGATGTCGTCGGCATATTCCTCGCCTCCATCCTAAATCTAACCCAACAGCCGCTTCCTGGCAAGAAAGCTGGAAGAACCGGCCGCGGCCGGCGGCCGGCGGGCCGAGGGCAGAGGGCGGCACATCCTGGACACCGATGGGGCTCCGAACCGCTTCGGAGGCCCGACACTACGGGC
>CAZKPI010000271.1:0-6612 GCA_964554555.1 uncultured bacterium | reverse complement strand
GGCCGGATCGGCGGCGAACCGCATCAGCTGGACGATGGCGGCGAGCCGCACCCCGCGGGAGGACGCCTCGAGGTCGAAGAACAGGAGCTGGAGGAACTCGGGAGGAGCTCCCGGACTGGGCGGGTCGGGGAGGGGAGGGTGGGCCATGGCTTCCATTATAGGGGAATCCGGCGCGGCATGCCAGACGTTTCCCGGGGCCCCGGGCCGACGCCAACCTGCGAACGGCGGGCAGAGCGGGAGGAGCTCCGCTCCATCCGACCACCTGGCCAGGGGCCGGCGGCCCCTGGACCCGGTGATCTGCCGGTCGCACGCCTCGCGTTCGGCAGGCCGCCCGCCCGCTTCGCGGACCCTCCCGGCCGTGCGTCTCTTCTGCCCATGCCGGCTGTGGATTTCCCTTCCGGGCTCAGCAGAAGTTGGGCAGGATTCTGCGGCCTGACCTGCGGCAGAGCCCAAGGCGGGGGGAAACCACGCCTGATCGAGAATCCGGCCGGGGGTGGAGGGCCGCGCCGGGAGTGGTCCCGGCGGGTTGCTTTCCCGGGCGGCTTTCGCGCATAATGCGGCCGAACGTCGTTGTGCCAGGAGGCGCCCATGATCGGCCACCGCGGATCTTCCATCCTGTCCGTGCTTCTCTGTCTGGTGTTGTTTGGCGGGTTTCCCCCCGTGGCCTGTCCGGGGACCCTCGTCGAGTTGAAATCCGGCGAACGCCTGCCGCAGGCGTTCGAGGTGGGAACCGGTCCGGTCCGTCTCGCCGACGGACGGGAAGTGCCCCGCGACCAGGTCCGGCAGATCCTGTACGGGGTGGGGGGGATGGCGGCCTCCCCGGCGGCCGGCCCCGCCGCCGACGTGCAGGAAGTTCTGCGGCTGGCCAGCGAGGCGGCGGCCTTCGAGGCGCGCCATCCCGATGCCGGCGGCCTGGTCCTGCTCGACGACATGGACTACCGCTACCGCCCCGATGGCACCTGGGTGCTCCGTTCGCGCGGGGTGTACAAGGTGATGAAAGAGGACCACAAGTCGCTGGCCGACCAGGCGATGGCCTTCACCGAGGGGCGCGAGCGGGCCCACATCCTCGTCGCGCGGTGCATCCGGCCTGACGGGGAGGTGTTCGCGGCGAACCTCGAGGAGGTGAAGATCACCAAGCCGCAGATGAGCCCCGGCATGTTCCTGAACTACCACTACGCGACGGTGCGCATTCCCGGGGTCGAGATCGGCAGTCTGGTCGAGGTGGTCATGGAGACCGAGACCTACAACCCCTACCACCGCGAATTCTTCTTCCCTGTCAGCTACTTCCAGACCCGCGATCCGGTCTTCCGCAGTCGCCTGGCCATCACCACCCCGGCCGACAAGCCGCTGTTCTGGGAAACCCGCAACTTTCCCCCCGACCGCGCCAGGCCTGTCGAAACGGAGAAAGACGGGGCCCGGACCTGGACCTGGGAGCTGAACGAGGTTCCCCCGCTGGTCGAGGAACCCCTGATGCCGCGCGGCGCCGACGCCATGCCCTACGTGCAGGCCTCGCTCTTCGAAGGCTGGGACAAGGTCTACGACTGGATCAACGTCTACTGGAAGGCCAACACCACCCCCTCCCCCGAGCTCGCCAGCCAGGCCCGGCGGCTGGTCGAAGGCGCGGCCACGGAGGACGAGAAGGTGGCGCGCCTCTACCACTGGATCCAGAAGAACATCCGCTACATCATCATCAAGGGCGATGCCGCCACCCTCTACGGCAGTTATCCGGCCCACGAGACGGCCGCCAGGCAGTTCGGCTGCTGCGTCGACAAGGCCATGGTCTTTTCGGCGATGCTGAACGCGGTCGGCATCCCCAACGGGCCCCTGCTGATCAACGCCGGTTCCCACGAGATGTCGCCCCGCATCCCCAACCTGGGCATCACCCACTCCATCTCGCGAATCACCCGCGCCGACGGCCGCAAATACTACCTCGATGCGACCGGCTACGATTACCGCTATCCGGCCTTCGGCTCGTTCAACCAGGGCCGGGCGTGCCTCGACCCCTTCGACCGGTCCTACGACATCATTCCCATGCAGGCCCCCGAGGAGAACCAGCGGCGCATCGTCTCCACCATGACCCTCGACCTCGACATGTCCCTGAGCGTCCAGACCGAGCGGTTTTTCAGCGGTGACCGGGAGGCCGGCACCCGCGGCTACCTCAAGTCGCTGAAACCCGCCGAGCGCGAAAAGTTCTGGCAGAGCCGCGTCAACAGCTTCGGCAAGGGGGCCGTTCTCGACTCGTGGGAGATCCGCAACCTGGAGGAAGTGGAGAAGCCGATGACCGTCAGCCTGACCTACCGCCTGCCGGCCTACGCGCGCCAGATCGCCGACCTGGCGATTCTGTCGGTGCCCGGATTCCTCGAGGCCATCGAATTCCCCGAGCTGGCCATCGCCTCCCGGTCCTATCCGATCGAGTACGAATCGACCGAGAGCCACTTCGATGAGGGAACCATCACCATCCCGGAGGGCTGGCAGGTGCGCAGTCTGCCCGAGCCGCTCGAGATCAAGAGCGAGTTCCTCTCGTTCAGCGGGGCGTTCACCGCCGCCGGCGGCCGCGCCATCGCCTACCGGGGCCGGTTCGACCGCCTCGCCAAACGGGTGCCCCTGGCCGCCCTGGCCGCTTTCCGCGCCGATGTGCAGAGAGTCGAGCGGTTCAAGAAGGATCGGATCTTCCTGGTGCGCCAGGAACCCGGGAAGAAAGGGGAATGACCATGAACAGCCGTTCCGCCGCGTCCACCGCCCGTTCCTCCGTCCCCGTCGTCCTGCTCGCCCTGCTCGTCCTGCCGGGCTGGCTGGCCCCGGTCGCCGCCCGCGCCGACGTCCTGACCCTCAACAACGGCGACGAACTGTTTGGCACGGTCGCCTCGGCCACCCCCGACGGGGTGGCTTTCGAGGCCGACGGGAAACGGCGCACCTTCACCGCCACCGAGGTTCTCAAACTCGAGCTCGAGGTTCTGCGCATGCCGCCGGGCGAGGACACCGTCGACGGGATCAAGGACCCCCTGGTTCAGCGCACCATCCTCAAGATGCCGACGGCCGCCGAGTTTCCCGAGGCCGCACGGGTGGACGTGCTGGACGAGGAACGCTACGACCTGGCCGACGACGGCACCTGGACCCATGCCGTCCATCGCCTCTTCGTCGTTCTCAAGGAGGCCGGCCGCGACACCGCCAACACCTCGTTCCCCTACTTCCCCGACCTGGAAACCTTCGACCTGGAGTATGGCCGGGCCATCTCGCCCGGCAAGGCCGGCTTCCTCGGCCTGGTCGGCATTCCGTACACCTTCAAGTTCCTGTGGGCGCCGCTGATGGACCGCTTCGAGCCGCCCTTGCTCGGCCGCCGCACCATTGCTGACGAGTCCGACTTCGCCACGGTGCCTCTCTACCAGCGCCGCCATACCGTCAAGTTCGCCGTCCCCGAGGTCGGCATCGGCACCATCGTCGAGTGGAAATACCGGGTGCGGCGAACCAAGGCCGATCCCCTCCTGCCGTTCCACGCCGAGAAACTTCTGCGGGGGAACGAGCCATGCCAAACCTCCCGGCTTGTCGTGAGCCTGCCGGCGGGGAAGAAGATCTTGTACAAAGTTGAGGAGAATGGTGTTCCCGTCGAGGTGCGGACCGCCGAGGAGGACGGCCGCCAGGTGGTCACCTTCGAGACGCGCGACGTCCCCCCCATCCTGGAGGAGCCGCAACAGCCTTCGCTGGCCCGGCTGGCCCCGCGGGTGGTCTGCGCCCTGGCCGACGACTGGAAGACGGTCGCCGCCGGCTACGCGGCCGAACTGCAGAAGATGGCCGACGAGGCGGTGCAGGACCCCGCCCTGCGCGCCATCGTCGGCCGCCTGACCCGGGACGGCCCTGACCCGCTCACCAAGGCCCGGTGGCTGTTCCTGTATCTGGGCAAGGAGTTCACCCACGTCGATGTCCATCCCCAGGCCTTTTCCTATCGGCCCCACCCGCCGCTTCTCACCATGGAGAAGAAACAGGGCAACCGGCTCGACCTCGCCTTCCTGTACCATACCCTGCTGACCATCGCCGGGGTCGACCACCGGCTGGCCCTCGCCCGGGACAAAGACCGCGGGGCGTTCCTGCCCGAGGTTCCCTCCCTCGGCCAGGCCGATTTCCTCGTGGTCGAACTGCCCGGCGCGACCGCGCCCTTCGACCTTGCCCTGCCGATCGGCGATCACGTCGGCCCCGACGTGCGCCTCCCCTTCCTGCAGGGGGCGGCGGGCATCTACCTGCCCGACGGGGCCCCGTTGCGCATTCCCTTCTGCCCGCCGGAGGGCGAGGGGGAGGTGGTGACCGGGGAAGGGGAACTCCGGCCCGACGGCACCCTGCGCCTGAAACTGGTCTCCCGGCCCGCCGGCAACGACCAGGCCGGCACGCGCACCCTGAAGAACCAGAGCCGGGACGAGATCCGGGTGCTGTTCGAGCGCCTCGTGCACGCCCGGTTCCCCGGGGCGCGCCTGCTCGACGTCTCCTTCGAGAACCTCGACACCGTCAGCAAGCCCCTGGTCTGCACCTTCGAGTTCGAGGTGCCCGACTTCGCCCTGCGCAGTGGTGATGACCTGCTGGTGTTCCCGATGCCCCTCGACCGGGACGCCTACTCCGCCAACCTGGTGGGTGCCCCGCGCCGGCTCACCGACCTGGCCTGGGGGACGCTCGGCCGCCTCGAACAGCGGTTCTCCATCCGTCTGCCGCCCGGGTTCACCCTGCACGCTCTGCCCGAAGGCGTGACGGCGGCGGCGCCGGGGATGGTCTACGGGTCGACCTACGGGTATGCCGCGGGAACCGTCACGTTCCGCGACCTGCTGGTGCGGGAGCGCGACCGGCTGACCCCCGCCGACTACCCGCTCTACAAGAAGCTGATCGAGACCCGTGCCGAGACCACCGACCAGCTGGTCGTCATCCGGAAGTGACCCCGGCGGCCCGCCGGGCGGGCGCGGCCGGCGTTTTGTGCGGCGCGGTTCCGCCGCCGGCGGATCGCGGCGATCCGCCGATCCGGGAGGGGGATCGCCTTTGCCGACCGGGATGTCCTGGCCGCCGTGGCCGGGGCCCGCGGCGCGGGTTCGTGACGGTCAGCCCTTGATGACGCCGAGGGGCCGCAGCTTGACCAGCGGCTCGATCAGGACGAGCTGGTGGGCGATGACCCGGTCGATGTCCTTGTAGGCCTGCGGGGCCTCGCCGAAGTCGAACCCGCCGCCCTTTTGGCGGCGGCCGCCGCCGCCCTTGTGCCAGCGGTCGTAGACGATGCCCTCCATGGCGCGGTCGCACTCCTCGAGGGTGAGCCGGCGGCTGGCCTCGGCGCGGCCCATGGCGCGGCCGGCGCCGTGCGAGCAGGAGGTGAACGACTCGGGGTTGCCCCGCCCCCGCACGATGTACGACGGGGTGCCCATACTGCCGGGAATGATGCCCAGTTCGCCCTGGCGGGCCGAGGTGGCGCCTTTCCGGTGCACCCACAGGGTTCGCCCGAAGTGGGTTTCGGCGGCCGCGTAGTTGTGGTGGATGTTGATCTCCTCGGGAAATTCGATGCCGGGGAGGTGGTCGGCCATCACTTCCTTGACCACTGCCATCATGCGGCGGCGGTTCTCGGCGGCGTAGGCCAGGGCGAACCGCATGTCGCGGATGTAGGCCCGGCCCTCCTCGGTGTCGAGCGGCAGGAAAGCGAGATCGGCGGCGGGGAGGCCGGTCTTCCGGCGTGCGTTGAGGGCCTGGGCGAGCTTGTGGTAATAGGCCGCCACGCGGTATCCCAGGTTGCGTGAGCCGGAATGGAGCATCAGCCAGACGGTGCCGTCGGCGCTGGCCTGGATCTCGATGAAGTGATTGCCGCCCCCCAGGGTGCCGAGGTTCTGGCGGTCGTGGCCGAGGCCGTGCGGGCCGAGCCAGCCGGGTTCCTCGCCGCCGAGCGAGTCCTCCCATTCCCCGAACCCCTTCCACTCCTGACGGGTCCGGTGGCTGTGTCCCTCGCCCACCGGCACCCGGCGCTTGACGGCCTCGAGGATGGCCCGCACCTTCTGCCGGTCGGCCAGGCTCTCGACCCGGGCCGTGGTGCGCACGGCGCCCATGCCACAGCCGATGTCGACCCCGACGGCGTTGGGGATGACCGCCTCGCGGCAGGCAATGACGCCGCCGATGGGCATGCCGAAGCCGACGTGGCAGTCGGGCATCAGGGCCACGTGGCTCTCGACGGCAGGGTGGGCGGCCAGGTTGGCGGCCTGGGCGAGGGCTTCGGCCTCCGGGTCGGGGCACCACGACTTGATGGGAACCCGCGCGTCGGCGGAGATGCTTCGCTTGTCCTTGATCCATTCCATGCTCGTTCTCCTCTTGCCCTGCCCGTCCGTCCATTTCGATCAGGTCTGTTCATGATTCTACGCCATCGCCTACCCGCCCGGCCAGCCGGTCATCGGTCGGCCGGCCTTGCTCCTTCCGCGGGCGAGGGCTTTTCCCTGCGGCCCACGGCGAAACGCGGGAGGCGGACTGACCGGCGGCGCCGGGGGCCTCAGTCGGGCAGGAGGTGGATCTCGACCGCCCGGGTTTTGCCCTTGACGGTGCGTGTTTCCAGGGGCCGGGGAACCGGCAGATCCCAGGCGGCCGCGTGGGCGGCCACCTCGGCGGCGA